>CALJTN010000386.1 GCA_937976175.1 uncultured Clostridiaceae bacterium
ATAGATCTTATAATTACTCTTAAGAAATAATTCTTTTGCCTTTTCTATTCTTATCTCACGAATAAATTGATTAATTGTTTTATTTGTTTCTTTTTTAAAAATAAAACATAAATAGGTGTCTGATAAATAGAGCATCTGTGCTATTATTTTAATAGATAAATTAGGATCTTGATAATGGCTTCCTATTATTTTTATAACATCTGAAATGATCTTTTTTGTTCCTTTTGCCTTTTGTATTTCATCAAAGTATTTTTCACTCATATTTAGAATATATCGTTCAACGTCTGAAATAAGATAAAACTTGGATAATGTTTCCCATAATAAGTTGTAGGACGCCATCTCTTCAAATTTAATACTTCGTCTCTTTGCCGCCTCATATATACAAATAATAATCTTATAGTAAACTTCCTTTGAAAAATTAGGCAAAAGGTATTTTTGCTTCTTAAACTCATTTGTAATATTGGCTATTATTTGAATGAACTCTGCTTTATTTTCTTCTTCTAATACTTCTTCAATTTTTTTATAAAAACTTTCCTTTAACTCGTAGAGCGTATCATCTATTTCTTGATAAATAGCATATTTGTTGATCCCTTTATAGTACAGTTCTTGAAGTGCAACGACCGCATCGCTATAAGCATCTGGGATATTAAGTAAACTCCTTGTAGATCTGCTTGTACCTATAAAGTAAAAACTCTCATCATATAAACTTGTTTCAATTTGCTGTATGATATGAATGATCTCTGAATCTTTAAAACTCTTTTTATCTTCTTCCATTCTGTAGAAAATAATCACATAACAATCGGGTGATTTATGACCAATTATATAACCTATCTTACTCTTTTCTATTGAAGTGCTGATTTTATCGTAAAGTAAGTCTAAGTTAATAATCTGCCTGTCATCATCAGCTAAGAATCTTATAATTGTTATAAAATAAGCACTTTCATTGGTTAAGTGAATATTAGCACATGCCATTGCATGGGGTAATTGCTGCTCATTATATTTTTTCTTGATAATATCTAAAACTAATTGACTTATAGTTATTAATTCATTTTCTTTTATTATGTTAGTCATAATATTTTGTTTTGTCTTTTGATCATCTTCCTTAAAACATTGACTGGTAGCTTCTTTTACTGTAGCAATAACTTCTTCAAGGTCAATGGGTTTTTCTATATAACTAATAGCTTTTAAATGTATAGCAGCCTTGAGATACTCTTTATCCGAGTAAGCACTCATAAAAATTATTTTACAGTTAGGCAGGTAATCTCTTATTTGCTTTGCAAACTCCACCCCAGTAAGATGAGGCATGCGAATATCCGTAAGAATAATATGAGGCATAAAAACCTTTGCCAATTTTAGCGCACTGAGCCCGTCAGCCGCTTGTTCAATAGTAGTTACCCCTAGGCTCTCCCAATCAACGTGCTTAATCAAACCATTTCTAACAAAACTTTCATCATCAACGATTAGTAATTTATACATTGTAGCTACCACTCCTTCTAGTTTAAAAATATGTTTTCCTTTAGTCCTATTTATTATTAATTAAATTTATAGTAATATATCTTTATACCCTACTCCACTATAATTGAAAGGAGGCAACTCATGTACACATTACTACTCGTTGATGATGCATCCTATACAAGGCAAGGTATTTTAAAAGCTCTCCCCCTTCAACAACTTCAGATAACTAAAGTCATAGAAGCTGAAGATGGCATAGACGCACTTAGGCGTATCCACTTAGAAACTCCAGACATTATATTAACAGATGTAAAGATGCCTAGAATGGATGGCATTGAAATGTCATTAAACATAAGAAAAAAACATCCAAATTGTATTATTATTTTCATGAGTGGCTATAGTGAACAATCTTTCCTACGTTCAGCAATAAAGCTAAGAGCCATTCATTATGTTGATAAACCGATAGATATGGATGAAATCATAAATGTCTTACAAGAAGCTGTATTACTTTGTGCTAAGCAAAATGAAACTTTAGAAATTATTGATAATCACACACAACACCAATTACTTCTTGCTCTTACAAAAAGTAAAGCAGATACAAATGAGGTAAACCTCAGCCTAAAACTCATTAATATTGATGCCAAAAAGGTTACTAACGCCCTTACATTTATTATAAAACTTTTACCTGAACCTGATATCGAAGATGAGTTGCTCTATCACATGCAGCAATCTTATTTATCAATAGTAGACTTATTTCTTTCTGGATATCCTCTCGCTTATCTTCGTACATTTAAAGATAGTCATACTTTAGTTTGTCACTTATTACAAATAGATAAAACTATCAACCTCTCCTCTAAAACATGGCAAAAGGCAATCTTCTCAAAGTTATCCACCAATTTAAACCATTATAAACATTTTATAGCAGTAGGTATACCTGTTAAAAACTACCTATCGTTAAATCATTCCTATACATCAGCTATAATTAGTTTGCATCAGAATTTTTTTATTGGAGTAAACTCAACTTCTTATAGCAACTATCTTCCGTTAAAAAAATATTCCTTTCCACCTAAGAGCTTACTCCAATTCGAAAAATGTATCACAAATAAAGATAAGCTCCAAGCTCTTAATATAGTTAACCTCTTATCACAAACTTATCAAAAACATACTGGAACTACTATTCCTCAAGTTAAACTCGATTATTTCAAGTTTATTTTACATCTACATACAGAAGATGAAAATCTTATTTGGAATGCTTTAACTAATGCCTATACACTTTCTGAATTAGATTGTTTTGTAAAAGATTATATTGAAGCCTATTTTAAAACTTTGGAAGTTCAAAGTGACAAGCGGCAAATATCTACAGCCATTTATGATTTTATACACATGAATTATTCCAATAATGATTTTACTATTGATATGATGAGTCAAGCGTTAAACTTAACCTCCACATATCTTAGTTATATCTTCAAACAAGAAACAGGTGAAACAATCAATCATTATCTCACTCAGTATAGAATTAAACAAGCTAAACAACATCTGCCAAATATGAGTTATAAAATATCAAATATTGGCGCCATGGTAGGATATGGTGATAATAATTACTTCGCTAAAGTATTTAAGCGTACAACCGGCACGTCTCCCTCAGAGTTTAGAAGAATAGTATGTTCTTCTTAATCATATTGTAATATGAATTATTTATAAGTAATATAGTAATATCCTTTGTTCTATAGCAATATCCTTAACTCTAACTACTTACTCACAAATTTATTACAACTGAAAATATAGATATGGACTGTCATAAGCTTTCCCTGTAATACTGCCACAAGTAAAAAGTTCAATGCAACTTATCATACTCGGTCTAAGACAAGTGAACTAATGACTGATAAAAAACTGCTGTTACAGCGATACGGTTCACCGTATCGCTGTAACAGCAGTTTTTTATCAGTCATATATGAGTACACCTCATTAACAAGAATATTTTCTAGTGCTTTACTGTTATTAACCATTACATAGTGTCCTGATTTCTCAACCGTAAAAAATTCTTTATGTGGGGAATTTATAGATTCAAAGTAATTCTTTGCTAAGTCCGGCGGCGTAACGCCATCAGACTCACCCATAATGTAAAACACTGGAAAGTTATAGTCCTTTGATAATGACTCTATTGTATAACCCTCACAAATTAGTTCATCAAGTAATCTATTTTGTAAGGATGTTATATTGTTACTTATTTTATTTTATATCCGCAAGATTATTTGTGCCTACCAACACATCCCTCTCCAAAATTTGTCCCACTTTCTCAGGTTCTTCAAATATGGGAGTATGCGCTGAATTCATAAAGGTATAGAATCCTTTTATAGGGGCCTGCAACTTTTCAAAGTATTGCTTTGTCAAAGTATAATTGCATGTATAATCGTGTATCCCTTCAAAGAAATAAACGGGAATATCTAACTTCTGTACCTTCTTGGTCAAATCCGTTTCCATCACCTCATACCACATCTTCTGATATTGGCTAGAGTTTTTACCTCGCCACAAATTTATCTTTTCACTGAGGGTATACTCTCTGCTTTGGAAACTTGTGAAAAAGATATCGGTGATAACTGATTTCATATTGTGCATGGTACCAATGCCGATGCTGTGCATGGCTTCATCACGTAGACCTCGATAGGCCTTTGGTATAGTATTCATCTTAGGAATAGGAAACTTCTCAAGCCTTCGAACCATTTTTATGTTTCCCGCCTTTGTATACTGTTCTATCATATATTTGTAGGCTAGTTTTTCAGATTCCAATTGCTGTGACATCTGTGCCATACCGATGTAGGCGTTATACAGCTCTGGTGCCTGTGCAGCAACTTGAATGCCAAGAAAGGATCCTCCCGAATGCCCCATAAGATAAATTTTATCCTGTCCAAAACGTTCGCGCAGATAGTTCGTTACCGCCACTGTGTCGGATATCAGTTGCTCCCATGTAATAGTCTCAGGTGGAACCTCCGAACTATAGGAAAGTCCAGTGCCTCGTGTTTCCCAATAGCAGACAGTAAAATAATCCTCAAGACCACTCGGATATAATCGCGTAAGCCAATATGTAGGCAGACCAGGGCCTCCGTGTAAGAAAAGCAGTACTGGTTTCGTGCTATCCCTACTTTGGATAAACATTCCCTGCTCTACCCCATTAATAGTGACATGGATTTTTTCTGAAATGCTGCCTGGCAATAGCTTTCCATTTTCGTCTGTGAAAGGGATAGGTTCACCAGGACTCCACTTTATTAATACACCTAAAAAAACAAAAATACTAACAAGTAAAATTGAAACCATAATCAGTATCATCTTTACAATCCCCTTCCAAAATGCCTTAATTGAAAAACAGTTCACTTTTTTATTCCCCCTATGTACTCCCTATTTCTATAGCCAATCGGCTAGTATTTTATTTATTCCAAATAATATCCTCGATCTTATTTTCCCAAGCCTTGTCATAACGCACATTTTTCATTGTTGCAATCGACGCTAGACCATGCACAGTGGCCCATAAGGAGATTATTACATCTTCCATTTTATCTTTAGGCATTCCCATCTCTCTGAAGATAGACAAAGCAATGGTTTTTAAAAGCTCAAAGGGTGGAAAGCTTGCCCTTCCATCACTATCTATGGAAAGGTTAACCTCCATACATGTCTGTGAAAATAGAAAATGAAAATACTGTGGGTTATTAATAAAAAACATAACGTAGCTCTTGCCCATTTGAACAAGCGTACTTAGATCTTTTTGATTCTCACAAGATTGTATTGTATTCTCTAGCACCTCTATAAACTGTTTTATCACATAATCCTGCATCGATTCTAATAAGTCCTCTTTGCTTTGAAAATGACTATAGGGTGCTGCTTGGCTTACTCCGCACAATGCAGATACTTTTCGTATTGAGAATTGCTTTGTGCCCTCTTGGTTAATAAGTTCAATTCCCGATTCTATCAGTGAATTTCTTAGGTCTCCGTGATGATATGGTTTATTTGACATTTTCTATACCCTCCCATATCTTAACACAATTAAGATTATAACTCTAAATCTTAACACTGTCAAGATAACTAACAAAATTTGTTCTCATTGCTTATTATTTTCATTATACCCGATGTTCTTATGACTTTAAACCTTATAGATTACTATTATTTTATTAATTCTAAATTTCATTTTCAGTGCCCCGCCATAATATGAAAACTTACTATTTAGTAACGTCTAAGACAAGACCTTGTGAGTTGTTCAGTAGCCACAAAGTATAACTTAAAAGCCTTAGAATATTCCGCATTTAAAGAAATGGTTGTCGTTCACATAGGACTAACAGCAGTCTAGTGAAAATTTTAATATGCCTAAGTGAATAATTAGAAAGATAAAAGATAATAGAGTGATGTTTTCAGATCAATGGTTTTATTGGAAGACGAGTGACAAAAAGAGGATTAGTAGTGGACATTACGAATCAAGATGGGATAAAGGGACGCATACTGGAATTGATAAATATGTAAAACCAATATTAGAAGAGCAGAAATGGCGGGTATATCATTTTCATGATACAAGTGACACAGCCTATGTAAAACGCGAACATGGCATAAATGATAATATAGAATTTGCAACAGATGCACGTAATCTAGCTGCTTTCTTATATAGATTAAGTAAAACTGATGAAGATCATTATAATAAAATAGTAAAAAAAATATGGCTAGTAGCACCCTTTTTCGATGATTTTATACTAAGACCTAATCCCTTAAGTACAGATAAAATTCAGCTTGAGCGGAAGAGTATGGACAGTAAAATTCCATTTAATGCCTCACAATTGTCAGATGGAACCTTAAGATTTATATGTTTAACAACACTATTACTACAACCCCCCTCATTAATGTCAGAGACGATAATAATTGATGAACCCGAGCTAGGATTACACCCTTATGCAATTACTATTTTGGCATCGCTGATTAAAACAGCATCGAGGAGAAAGCAAATTATCATTTCTACTCAACCAGTGGAATTGTTAAATGAATTTGACGTGAAAGATATTGTAGTTGTTAATAGAGATAAAAATAGTTCTGTGTTCAAGCGATTAAATGAAAAGGTTGTAGATGGTGTAAATGTAGCTATAGATATTGGATTAGATAAGATATTAGAAGAGTGTACTCATTTTAGAAAATGGATACAAACTATATGTGCATTAGCAGAATGATAAAATCAGATCTTTATTCTTGCCTTTCTTCCCTTGCTCAATTCTCATAGCGGTTGAACCTTACTTTACCAGTGTGAAAAGGATTAAGCTATATTACCACCTAAATATCAAAGGTAAATGGGGACGAAAGTCTTTAAATTGCTTTTGCACACCATTATCAAACTCTATCTCCATTAAGTTTTCGTCAGAAAGCTCAAGCGAAATATGAGTTAATTGATTTATAGCGTTTGCTGCCTCAGATAAAGCGCATTTTTGATTGGTATATACTCTAATAAAAGTAACTTCTCTTAATGGAATTTTATGTTCTAAAGGTTCTTTCTTTTCTTTAGCGTATGTATCTTGCCTTGCAGCAAAGGAAAGATAAAAATACATAGGTTCACTTAATGGCGTTTCTTTAGCTACTTGTATTTTAAGGAAATCCGGTAAATAAATAGGGTGATAGTCCCATACTGGAAAAGGAGCTTTTTCATCTAATTCATCAGTTGGTCTAAAAGCTATACCAAAGGGAGACTTGTTATTAGCTCGCAGTTCACATCTTTCATACAATCTCATAGGCTTAGTTCTTTCACTTTTAACTTCATCTAACTCTTCAACCCATAAAAGTTCTAACATCATATTGTGAAAATAAAACCTCCTATTGGCTGTTCCTTGTCCTAGATGTCTATTAGATGTTCCTTCAATAAGTCCAAATTCTATTAATTGCTCACCTGCTGGGGCCTTTCTATCTGTGCATATATAAACATGGTCAACTTCCATTGTCTTCTATCTCCCTTTAACTATTCCTATTTAAATCAACTTCTTTATTTATTATATCATAAGCTTTAAATATCTCCATAAAAAGAAGCAATTATCTAACTAAAACTTTACTTAGTGATATAATAGCCTCTTATAAATGATAAGTCCTCATAGCAAATAAATTTAATACATTCAAAATGCTATTGACTCTCCAGTTACTGGAGCGTTTAAAATCAAGATGCATACAAAAATCAGAATAACGAAGGGATTTTATTTATGAGCCATAAACTTTTACTTTTAGGGGCAGCTCTTCTATGTATAATTGCAGCAACAATCGTTAGTAAAAAAGGTGTTAATGTAAAAACAAATGGGGAAACCATTGAATTGAAAAACTTTAAAGTTAAAACAGGGCAGCACTGTGAAAGTTCAGCTATGATGAATGCTCTATCCTATCAAGGTGTAGATATAAGCGAAAGCATGATTAATGGACTAGGAAGTGCTATTTCCTTTATGTTTTC
>CALJTN010000387.1 GCA_937976175.1 uncultured Clostridiaceae bacterium
TAGATATTTTTATGCAGCTTCTCAACTCTAAGAATACTAGGTGCTAAGACATATATTAGGGAAAATTTTAGTTGATTTATCACTATAAAAAGTATATGTTTCAGATTTTTAAATTATGTAGTTATACCCCTAAGAAAAAATGACCAGCAACATGCTAGTCATTTCTAAAAGATATTTAGGAGATTATTTTAAAGTAGTAATAGTAATAATAATTAAATCATTTTCCTGGACGGTATCCAATATCTTTATTCCTTAGCTTATAAGCTTTGTATAAAATTTCATCTTCACTTTCAGGAGGTGCTATAATGCTAAATAAATCTTGTTGCATTTTAAGTGGGAAATACATATTTACTAATCTACTTTCAAACTCCCAATGAGTTTCCAGGCTACCATCAGTAAGTATATGTGTAATTTCATGCTTTTCTTTATGTAATTCCCGTCCTATAAGGATGCTTCTATGACAATCTATTGGGTCTTTTTCAGTACACATAATTGCTATGGTATAACCTTTTGAGAAGCCAGCGTTTATTCTTGTTATGCCCTTTTGAAAAAGCTCTGTTTCCTTTACTTTATCAAAATCCAGATAGCCCTCTTTAGATAGAAGCGATGGATTATCTTTTATGATTCCAAGTTCTTCACCCATGTAAATATGATGTATTCCGAAATTATTCAGCAATCCTTTAATATTATCCTTATTAAAATGTGGAACATACTTAGAGAAGGGTACGCTTCTAACATCTACTATAGTGTTAACTTTAAATTTGAATAGCAGCGACATAAAATAATCGGTATCATAGTTAGAATGTCCTATAGTATAAATCAATTTCATTATATCACTCCCTATTGCGCGCATATAATTTTATTTTTTACTTAGCTACTTAAACTATTCATTTATACTTAAATTACTTTTTAATTTACTTAATGGAAAAGACTATTTTAGTATATTCTAATTATTACAACTTGGTTATAATTGAATTTATTAACAATACTATTGTATAATATAGATATTACATAGGATAGGGTGATAAAATGTTTTTTACTAATAAAAAGACAAAAGAGAAAAAGGAGAATGAAGCACGACTTAGAAGAATCAATGATTTTGAAGTGCGATATGTAACAACCAGAGATCCAGATAAATATGGTGAAGTTATAATAGGTAAAAATGGCATAATAAATATTACTAATAATCAGTTTAGCATATGTTGTGATAATAAGGTGATTTTTACACATGATCTAGAAGGTTTACAGGGTTCTGAATTAATGAGTCTGGAGGGTATAATTCTAAGCTATGTGGATGATAATACTGGGGAACGTGTAGAAATAATCGCCTATTATAAGTATCATAGAAAATAACGCATAAAATTCTTTTTGGAGGCAAATCTATTAGTAGAAAGGGGTTTTTACATGAGTAATAAACTTAAAACTACTACTAAAAAAGCAGCATCATTAGGAATTAGGAAGAATGAGCAAGGTGATTATGAATATATAAATCCAGAAGATAAAAACAATTCAAAATATAAACCTATAAGGAAAGAGCTTAAATAAGGCTCTTTTAAAATTTAGCAAGAAAATATACATATATATGGTATAATTTTCTTGCGTGTAATAATTAGCCAATTGAAAAAATCTACTAATTATTAAGTTTACAGTATTACTTAATAGTTTAATACCATTGGAGGTTTACCTATGAGTAGAGATATGAGAAAAATTATCAGTGAAATGACTTTAGAAGAAAAAGCTAGCATGTGTTCAGGGCTTGATTTTTGGCGAACTAAATCAATTGAAAGACTTGGAATTCCATCTATAATGATGACTGATGGGCCTCATGGACTTAGAAAGCAGGCAGGAGCATCTGCACATTTAGGTATAAATGAAAATGTGCCTGCAACATGTTTTCCTTCTGGATCAGGGCTAGCGTGTTCCTGGGATAAAACTTTAATAGAAAAGGTAGGAATTGCACTAGGTCAGGAATGCCAGGCAGAAGAGGTTTCTATTATTTTAGGACCGGCAGCAAATATTAAACGTTCACCATTATGTGGGAGAAATTTTGAGTACTTATCAGAAGACCCCTATCTCTCATCACAAATGGCAGTACATCACATTAAAGGTGTACAGAGCCAAGGGGTTGGTACATCACTTAAACACTTTGCGGCAAACAATCAAGAGCATAGAAGGATGACAGTAGATACAATTATAGATGAAAGAACCTTAAGGGAAATATACTTAGCAAGTTTTGAAAGTGTGGTGAAAAAAGCACAGCCTTGGACTATAATGTGTGCTTATAATAAGCTTAATGGTGAATACTGTTCAGAAAATAAATATTTATTAACAGATATACTAAAAGAGCAATGGGGACACCAAGGCTTTGTGGTTTCTGATTGGGGAGCTGTAAATCATAGGGAAACTGGACTTGCGGCGGGACTAGAACTAGAAATGCCTTTCTCTGGAGGAGTCGGAGATAAAAAGATAGTTGAAGCTATTGCGAATGGACAATTATCAGAAGAGACACTTGATAATTCAGTAGAAAGATTGTTAACTATAATATTCAAAGCAATAGATAACAAAAAAGAAAATGCAACTTATGACAAAGGGAAACACCATTCTCTAGCAAGAGAAGTAGCTAGAGAATGTATGGTACTTCTTAAAAATGAAGATAATATTTTACCTTTAAAAAAAGAAGGAACTATAGCTTTAATTGGGGATTTTGCAAGGAATCCTAGGTTTCAAGGTGGGGGCAGCTCACATATCAATCCTACAAAATTAGATGATACCTGTGAAGAAATAATAAAAGTCACAGAAGATAGCGCAAAAATAGTATATTCAAAGGGTTATATTAGTGATAGTGATGACTTAGATGATAGTTTGTTACAGGGGGCAAAGGAAGTAGCTATGAATTCGGATATTGCAGTACTATTTGTTGGACTACCAGACAGATACGAATCTGAAGGTTATGACAGAAAGCATATGAGTATACCTGAAAACCACATAAAGCTAATTGAATCAGTTACAGAAGTACAGAAAAATACTGTAGTAATCTTAAGTAATGGTTCACCTATTGAAATGCCTTGGATAAACAAAGTTAAGGGTGTTTTAGAGACATATTTAGGTGGCCAAGCTGTCGGTGGAGCAATTGCAGATTTATTGTTTGGTAACAGTAATCCATGTGGAAAACTTGCAGAAACTTTTCCGCAAAAATTAGTTCACAACCCTTCACATATAAATTTCCCTGGTGAAGATGAAAAGGTAGAGTACAGAGAAGGATTATTTGTGGGATATAGATATTATGATATAAAAGAAATAGAGCCTTTATTCCCTTTTGGACATGGTTTGAGTTATACAACCTTTGAGTATAGTGATATTTCAGTGGACAAGAAGATTATTAGTGACACAGATACACTCAATGTAAAGATTAAAATTAAGAATACCGGTAATTTTTGTGGAAAAGAAATAATTCAGCTATATATTCGAGATGTAGAAAGTAGTGTAATAAGGCCCCAAAAGGAACTAAAAGGCTTTGAGAAAGTTGATTTGCAGCCAGGAGAAGAAAAAGAAATACATTTTAGATTAGATAAGAGATCTTTTGCCTATTATAATATAGATATTAAAGATTGGCACGTAGAGTCTGGAGATTTCGAAATTTTAGTTGGGAAATCATCAAAAGAAATTCTTCTGAAAGAAGTTGTAAAAGTTACATCTACAGTTGAGATAAGGAAGGTTTTTCATGAAAATTCAACAATTGGAGATTTAATGAAGGATTCAGCCACAAAACCTTTAGTGGAAAAGATAATGCGAAAATTTGCGGAGGTAAGTGGAATGGATATGGGGTCAGAGCAATTTGGAAATGCTGAAATGTCTTTAGCTATGATGAGATATATGCCTTTACGAGCATTAGTTAATTTTAGTGGTGGGGCATTTAGTGAGGACATTGTATCTGAATTTGTTCAACAGTTAAATAAAAAATATTAAAAATTAAAGAATTATGCGATTTAAAATAGAGATATATTGGGAAAACTGAAACTACTAAGGAAGGTGACTATTATGAAGATTGAAGATATTATATCAGGGAATTTCTCTGAATACCCTGAAGAAACACAAGCATTTATGAAAGAATATACTGAAAGACTACGTGAAAACATAAAAGAGGAATTAATAAGGGATATATCGCATAAGATGCTTGAGAATATAGATAAGAGTAAAGATTATTTCATTCAAGTTTTAACTGACATACTGGATAACGGATATAAAGGTTTTAGTAAAATGTCTACTCAGTTGCTCATAGATACATATTTAGAGCGGAAAAATGAAGAAGATTTTATTATATTGCTAGAAAAAGTTAATGATCAAATATGATAACTCTTTAAATGGAGCTTAAAAGAAAAGTGATCCTTTATATAGAGAAGAAAAATCCATTAAAGGTTTATGACTTTAATGGATTTTTCTTCTTTTAAATTAGCATAGCTAGTACGTAATTCTTATTTCTCCACTTAGAATTGTATCTTTGGCGTGGTTCCAGGTAGCTTCAATTAAAAAATTTGCTTTTAAACCTGTTTTATAATTAAATGTAATTTCTTTATTAGGCATTACACGATAATTTTCGTAAATCACAGCATTTTTATTTGCTTTATCTCTAATTGTAATGTTCCAAATTCCATTTAGAGGGTGAAAAATTTTAGCTGTAATAATTAATTTCGACCAAAAAGTGCTATTCATACCAGTTTCATAAAAGCCTTTGCCTTGGTGAACGTTTATTTTAAAAGCTTGATGAATACCGCTGTTGCTACTTACGGCCACCTCTTCGCTCCATTCCATATTTTCAGTTTTTATATTGTTAGTTAACTTACTCATAGTGTTTCTCCTTATAGATTATTTTCAAAGTATATAAAAATCAAGTTGAATTATATGAATTTTATAAAAAAATCATTATAATTTTATTATATTATAAATATAAAGAAGTGTTATTAGTAATAATTTAGAAAATAGAAATTTCAGTATTATACATATGTTTAATTCTGAAACAGTATACATAAATACATGAAATTATTATTAGCAAGTAGGATATTGATAACATTTAACGACAAAAAATGAAAAATAAAAAGTCGAAAATAAATTCATTTGTGCAAATATTAAAAATATCTTTACATTTTACTAAAAATTTAGTAAAATCAATTCAAGACAGAAAATGTTTACATGACATATTTAAAACATATTAAAAGGGGGAAAAAAAATGAAAAAATCATTATCATTAGTATTAGCATTATGCTTGGGATTAACATTAGCAGCATGCGGTACAAAAAAAGATTCAGGCACTGAAGGTACTGCTGAAAAACCAAAGGTAGGAGTAACAATTTACAAGTTTGATGATAACTTTATGTCTTTTGTACGTCGTGCAATTGAGACAAGTTCAAAAGATATAGCTGACTTAACACTGAATGATTCTCAAAACAGTCAAGCTACTCAAAATGAACAAGTTGACATGATGATTTCTAAGGGAGTTAAGTCATTAGCTATTAACTTAGTTGATCCACAAGCGGCACCAAGTATTATTGAGAAAGCAAAAGCAGCAGGTTTACCAGTTGTATTCTTTAATAAAGAGCCAGAAGCAAGTGTAATAAATAGTTATGATAAGGCTTGGTATGTAGGAACTACTTCTGCAGAAGCTGGAATTATTCAAGGTAAGATGATTGCAGATGCTTGGAAAGCTGATGCTACAATGGATAAAAATGGAGATGGAAAAATTCAATATGTATTATTAAAAGGTGAGCCAGGACATCCTGATGCTGAAGCTCGTACAAAATTTGCTGTAGATGAGGTTAAAAAAGCAGGTATAGAAGTTGAAGAATTAGAACTTCAAACAGGTATGTGGGATACAGTAAAAGGTAAAGAGTTAATGGACGCATGGTTAGCAAAACATGGAGATAAAATAGAATTTGTAATCACTAATAACGATGGTATGGCATTAGGTGCAATACAATCATTAAAAGCAAATGGATACTTCACAGGGGATAAAAAAATGCCAGTTGTTGGTGTTGACGCTATTCCAGATGCTTTAGAGCAAATTAAAAACGGCATGATGCTTGGTACAGTATTAAATGATGCTAAAAACCAAGGTAAAGCTACATCAGATTTAGCAATTAATGCTGCTTTAGGAAAAGGTGTAACTGAAGGAACTAGCTGGACATTAGATGCAAATAAAGCTGTACGTGTTGCTTACGTTGCTATTACAAAGGACAACCTTGCAGTAGCTGAAGAGGCTTATAAATAATAGTTAATTATTAAAATATTATAAAATTTTATACTAAATAAGGGTGCATATGCATGCATCCTTATTTGTTAAGATGCACATATAGAGGGTGGTGTAACTTGTGTACAACAATAATACCGAATTTGAAAAAAATGAAAAATATCTCTTAGAAATGACAAATATATCTAAAACATTTCCTGGAGTTAAAGCATTAGATGGAGTTCAATTAAAAGTAAGTGCTGGTACTGTACATGCATTGATGGGTGAAAATGGTGCAGGTAAGTCTACACTAATGAAGTGCTTATTTGGAATATATCATGCTGATGAGGGTGAAATTTACTTAGAAGGTAAAAAAATAAGTTTTATCTCTGCAAAACAAGCATTAGACAATGGGGTTTCAATGGTTCATCAGGAATTAAACCAAGTTCGTCAGAGAAATATTATGGATAATATTTGGTTAGGTCGCTATCCACAAAAGGGTTTTTTTATTGATGAAGAAAAAATGTATAAGGATACAAAAGCAATTTTTGAAGACTTAGATATTAGTTTAGACCCAAGAGGAAGCGTTGGAAAGTTATCAGTATCTGAAATGCAAATGGTAGAAATTGCAAAAGCCGTTTCATATAATTCAAAAATAATAGTTATGGATGAACCTACCTCTTCATTAACGGAAAAGGAAGTTAATCATCTTTTTAAAATTATAATGGCCTTAAAAGAAAAGGGTGTAGGAATAATATATATATCCCATAAGATGGAAGAAATATTACAGATTTCTGATGAAGTTACTGTAATGCGTGACGGTAAATGGATTATTACAGAATATTCTAAAAATTTAACTACAGATAAAATTATTAATTTAATGGTAGGTCGTGATTTAACTAATCGTTTTCCAGAGAAAACAAATGAACCTGGAGAAACAATCTTAAAAGTAGAAAACTTAACAGCCATATTCCAACCATCTATTCAAGATATTTCATTTGAACTCCGTAAAGGAGAAATTCTTGGGGTAGCAGGTTTGGTTGGTTCTAAACGTACAGATATTGTTGAAGCGTTGTTTGGAATGAGAAATATAAGCAGTGGTAAAATTTACTTGCATGGTAAAGAGATTAAAAATAGTGACTCACATGATGCTATTAAAAATGGTTTTGCACTGGTTACTGAGGAACGTCGTTCAACAGGTATATTTGGCATATTAGATATTAACTTCAATTCCATTATTGCAAATATGGATAAATACGTAAATAATTTAGGTTTAATAGATGATCAAAAATGCAAAGTAGATACAAGCTGGGTTATTGATAGTATGAGTGTAAAAACTCCTTCTCAAAGAACCTCCATTAACTCATTATCAGGTGGAAATCAGCAAAAGGTTATTCTGGGTCGTTGGCTATTAACCAACCCTGAAATACTAATGTTAGATGAACCTACTCGTGGGATTGACGTTGGAGCAAAGTATGAAATATATCAATTGATGATTAATTTAGCACAAAAGGAAAAGGGTATTATTATGATTTCATCTGAAATGCCGGAACTACTAGGTGTAACAGATAGGATTATTGTTATGAGTAATGGAAGAATTGCTGGAATTGTGGATACTAACAAAACAACTCAAGAAGAAATATTACGATTATCAGCTAAGTTTTTATAGGATAAGGAGTGATTAAAGTGATTTCAAACACAATAGCAGCCTCTAAGGCAGGCAGCACGGTGAGTACAAGGGTATCTCGGGTTATCTGTAAAGCAGCGCAGGGTTGAGGGGGCTCGCGTCGGGCTTCTATTACGATTGTATCCTGTCCTAAGGGGAGGGAAAGCACTG
>CALJTN010000388.1 GCA_937976175.1 uncultured Clostridiaceae bacterium
AGGATCAATTAAATTACCAGACGGAATGGAAATGGTAATGCCAGGAGACCACATTGACATGAATGTTGAATTAATCACTCAAGTAGCAATGGATGAAGGATTAAGATTTGCAATCAGAGAAGGTGGAAGAACGGTAGGTTCAGGAGTTGTTACTTCAATAGTTAAATAGTAATCTGCAATGTAGTAATAATAATCAATTGATGATGTTTTATCATAATAAAAGCTTTTATTATTAAGGGGAAGAGGACGCTCTTCTCCTTTTAAATGCAATAAAAACTATGTGAAAATATAAGTGAAAACCACAAATTTAAAAATTATAAAATAATAGTGAAAAAATACTTGTCAAAGCAAATAAAATGTTGTATACTTTAGAGGTTGTAATGTGGTAACAGCGATGAGGTAAGAGGTTGCCGGACTTCCGGGTAATTCTTCACCGAGCATGTCCTGATCTTGAATCGGGCGACGGAGTTCCTGCGATTGTTCTATGCATTTATTGCATGCAACACCCGGAACAGTTTACAGAACATCCGCTGTTGCACGTAAGAAGTAGAGCGTGCGATGAAAAGGAGGGAATATTAATGACAAAGCAAAAAATTAGAATTAGACTAAAGGCTTTTGATCACAATATATTAGATCAATCAGCTGAGAAAATTGTTGAAACAGCTAAAAGTACAGGAGCTAAAGTAGCTGGTCCAGTACCACTACCTACAGAAAAAGATGTTATTACAGTTTTAAGAGCTCCGCATAAATACAAAGATGCTAGAGAACAATTCGAAATAAGAACTCATAAGAGACTAATAGACATAATTAGTCCATCACCTAAAACTGTTGATGCTCTAATGAGACTCGACTTACCAGCTGGTGTTGACATCGAAATAAAACTATAAGCGTACATAGAAGTGCGATGAAACGTATAAGTGTAATTTGCTATACGTAAGTAATAGAGAACTATTACTAACTATTATGATCACTACTGTGGTCCGCTAATAAGTAGGAGGTGTATTTTCATGCAAAAAGCAATAATGGGTAAAAAACTTGGTATGACTCAAATATTTGATGAAAATAGAAGAGTTGTTCCAGTAACGGTTGTTGAAGCAGGTCCATGTGTTGTTATTCAAAAGAAAACAATGGAAAACGATGGTTACAATGCAATTAAAGTTGGTTTTGGTGATATAAGAGAAAAGTTAGTCAACAAACCAATGAAGGGACAATTTGCTAAAGCGGGAGTATCTTTAAAAAGAACTGTAAAAGAATTCAGATTAGAAGATATAAGTGCTTATGAAGTAGGTCAAGAGTTTAAAGCAGATATATTTGCTGCTGGAGATAGAATTGACGTATCAGGAGTTTCTAAGGGAAAAGGATTCCAAGGAGTAATTAAGAGATGGAATGCTTCAAGAGGACCAATGAGTCACGGTTCTAAATTCCATAGAGCTGTTGGATCAATGGGAGCTTCTTCTGATCCATCAAGAACATTCAAAAATAAGCATATGC
Source organism: uncultured Clostridiaceae bacterium (assembly GCA_937976175.1). GTDB lineage: Bacteria > Bacillota > Clostridia > Clostridiales > Clostridiaceae > Clostridium_AD. The sequence continues at coordinate 1,492 of CALJTN010000388.1, forward strand.
CAGGACATATGGGTAATGTTAATACAACAGTATTAAACCTTGAAGTAGTTAAAGTAATGCCTGAAAAGAACATTATATTAATTAAAGGTGGTATACCAGGCCCAAACAAAGGCACAGTTGTAATAAGAAATGCTGTTAAAGCGTAACTTTAAGGGAAAGGAGGATGCAGAATGCCTACATTAGATTTATTTAATAAAGAAGGACAAAAAGTTGGAGATATTCAAATAGATGAAAATATATTTGGAGTTGAAATCAACGCAGATGCTATACATCAAGTTGTAGTAGCACAGCTAGCAAATAAAAGACAAGGAACCCAATCAGCTAAAACAAGAGCTGAAGTTCGAGGCGGTGGAATAAAGCCTTGGAGACAAAAAGGAACTGGTAGAGCAAGACAAGGTTCTATTAGATCACCACAATGGATACATGGTGGTATAGTATTTGCTCCAAAGCCAAGAGATTACCGTGTTTCTGTACCAAAGACGATGAGAAGAGTAGCTTTCAAATCAGCTTTGTCAGCTAAAGTAGCTTCAAATGAAATGATAGTTATAGATAGTTTAGAGTTTGATTCACCAAAAACTAAAGCGATGCTAGAGGTTTTAAAGGCTTTCGATGCTAAAAAAACTTTAATAGTTGTTGCAGAATCAAATGAAAATGTCTATAAATCAGCAAGAAACATACCTGGAGTACAAGTGTCACCAGTAAATAACCTAAATGTTTATGACATACTAAAGTATGAAAAATTCATAGTTACAAAGGATGCTGTATCTAAAATTGAGGAGGTGTATATATAATGAAGCTAACTAGCCATGATATTATAAGAAAACCGATAATTACTGAAAAAAGTATGGCTGTAATGGCGGATAAAAAATACACCTTTATAGTTGATATTCATGCAAACAAAACTCAAGTTAAAAAGGCAGTGGAAGAAGTATTTGGAGTTAAAGTTGAAAATGTAAGAACACTAAGGAATTTAGGTAAAACTAAAAGAGTTGGAGTTCACATTGGGAAAAGACCTGACTTCAAAAAAGCTATTGTTACATTAACAACAGAAAGCAAGACAATTGAGTTTTTTGATGGAATATAATTATTAAGCAGGTATTGGCAGAAGCCAGATAAGCGAAAAAGAAGGAGGGAACTCATATGGCGATTAAGAAATTTAATCCTACCACACCTTCAAGAAGAAATATGACTATGGCAGACTTTAAAGAAATAACTACAGATAAGCCGGAAAAATCACTTCTTGTAAGCAAGAAAAGAACAGGTGGTAGAAATAACCAAGGTAAGATAACTGTTCGTCACCACGGTGGTGGAGCAAAACAAAAATACAGATTAATAGATTTCAAGAGAACTAAAGATGGTATTCCAGCAAAAGTTTCTACAATTGAGTATGATCCAAATAGATCTGCTTACATAGCTCTTGTTGTTTATGCTGATGGTGAAAAAAGATACATAATCGCTCCAGTTGGATTAAAGGTTGGAGATGTAATTGTATCAGGTCCAGATTCAGACATAAAAGTTGGAAACACTCTTCCAATAATTAATATACCAGTTGGTTCTATAGTTCATAACATAGAACTACAGGTTGGAAAAGGTGCTCAACTTGTAAGATCCGCAGGTTCTTCAGCGCAGCTTATGGCTAAAGAAGGAGAATATGCTCAAGTAAGACTTCCAAGTGGAGAAGTAAGATATGTTAGAGTAAACTGCAGAGCTACTATAGGAACAGTTTCTAACTTAACTCATGATATTGTTAACATAGGTAAAGCAGGAAGAAAAAGACATATGGGTCTTAGACCTACAGTAAGAGGTTCTGTAATGAATCCTAACGATCACCCACATGGTGGTGGAGAAGGTAAATCACCGATAGGTCATGCTAGTCCGATGACTCCATGGGGTAAACCAGCATTAGGATATAAGACTAGAAAAACTAAGAAATACTCTGACAAGTTTATTGTTAAGGGAAGAAATAAGAAATAGTATGAAGAGAATTTAGATTCTCTTCGAAACTATGTTTAAGTTGTATGAAGGGAGGCCACAAAAGTGAGTAGATCAATTAAAAAAGGACCTTATGTACAAGAGATTCTGTTAAACAGAATAAATGAAATGAATAAAAATGGCGAGAAGAAAGTAATAAAGACTTGGTCAAGAAGTTCTACTATTTTTCCGCAAATGATAGGTCATACTATCGCAGTACATGATGGAAGAAAGCATGTACCAGTTTATGTTCTAGAAGATATGGTAGGACATAAATTAGGAGAATTCGCGTTAACTAGAACATTCAAAGGACACATTGATAAGGAAAAAACAAGCAGAGTAAGATAGTCTGGGAAGGAGGAAACAATCAATGGAGGCTAAAGCTATAGCTAAATATGTGAGAACGTCCTCAATGAAAATCGGGATTGTTCTTGATTTAATAAGAGGTAAAAATGTAAATGAAGCTTTTGCTATATTACAATACACTCCAAAAAATGCAGCTGAAGTAGTAACTAAAGTACTAAAGTCAGCTGTAGCAAATGCAGAAAACAATTTAAATTTAGATGTTAATAGATTATACGTTGCTAGTGCCTATGCATGTCAAGGTCCAACACTTAAGAGATTTAGACCGCGTGCACAAGGAAGAGCTTTTAGAATAAGAAAAAGATCTAGCCATATAACTATAATAGTTACAGAAAGATTATAAGAAGGAGGGATATAGCGTGGGACAAAAAGTACATCCACACGGCCTTAGAGTTGGTGTAATAAAAGACTGGAATTCTAGATGGTATGCAGATAAAAAGAATTTTGCAGATAATCTTGTTGAAGATCATGAGATTAGAGAATTCTTAAAAAATAAACTTTACACAGCTGGAATTTCTAAAATCGAAATTGAAAGAGCTGCTAAAAGAGTTAAAATCAATATATTTACTGCTAAACCAGGAATGGTTATTGGTAGAGGCGGCGCTGGTATTGAAGTTATAAAGCAAGATGTGAAAAAAATTGTAGCAGATAAGAATGTTTTAATTAACATAGTAGAAGTAAAACAAGCTGAAAATAATGCTCAATTAATGGCAGAAAGTATTGCTTCTCAATTAGAAAAGAGAATTTCTTTTAGAAGAGCGATGAAACAAACAATTCAAAGAGCTATGAGAACTGGCGTAAAGGGAGTTAAAACTGCATGTGCAGGAAGACTTGGCGGAGCGGAAATAGCTAGAACAGAACACTATCATGAAGGTACAATTCCACTACAAACATTGAGAGCTGATATTGACTATGGATTTGCAGAAGCAGATACAGTATACGGAAAAATTGGTGTTAAGGTTTGGGTATATAGAGGAGAAGTTCTTCCTACAAAGAAAATCGTTAAGGAAGAAGCAAACGCGTAGAAGTGTAAGGAAGGAGGAATAAGACATGTTAATGCCTAAGAGAGTTAAACATCGTAAGGTTCAACGTGGTAGAATGAGAGGAAAAGCTACAAGAGGAAACTTTATTGCATACGGAGATTATGCATTACAAGCTACAGAATGTGGTTGGATTACTAGTAATCAAATAGAATCTGCCAGAATTGCTATCAATAGATATGTAAAAAGAGGAGGAAAGGTTTGGATAAAAATCTTCCCTGATAAGCCAGTAACTGAAAAGCCGGCTGAAACTCGTATGGGTTCTGGTAAAGGATCAGTTGAGTATTGGGTAGCAGTTATTAAACCAGGTAGAGTCTTATTTGAAATTTCAGGAGTAACAGAAGAAGCAGCTAGAGAAGCAATGAGACTTGCTTCACACAAACTTCCAGTTAAAACTAAGTTTGTAACTAGAAAAGATTTTGAGGAAATGGGTGGTGAAGTCAATGAAGGCTAATGAATTACAAGAATTAAGACAAAGTAACCCTCAAGATTTGGAAGTGAAATTATCTGATTTAAAGGCAGAATTATTTAACCTTAGATTTCAGTTAGCTACAGGACAACTAGAAAACCCTATGAGAATTAAACAAGTTAAAAAATCTATAGCCCAAATTAAGACCATCCTTAGAGAAGAAGAAATAAGGGCTTTTGAACAGTAAAACTGAAAGGAGGTTGCTCTTGTGGAAAGAAATAACAGAAAATCAAGAATAGGTAGAGTAGTATCTGATAAAATGGATAAGACAATTGTTGTTGCAATTGAAACAAAAGTACGTCATCCATTATACGGAAAGATAATTAATACAACAACAAAATTTAAAGCTCATGATGAAAATAATGAAGCTAAAATTAACGATAAAGTTTCAATAATGGAAACTAGACCATTATCTAAAGATAAAAGATGGAGACTTACTGGAATAGTTGAAAAGGCTAAATAATGTTTCAGTTTAAGAACTGAAAGGAGGGTATTTGATATGATACAACAGCAAACGAGATTGAAGGTTGCAGATAATTCTGGTGCAAAAGAGATTATGTGTATTAGAGTGTTAGGTGGTTCCAAAAGAAAATGGGGAAACATCAGTGACGTAATAGTTGCCAGCGTTAAAAGTGCAACACCAGGTGGAGTTGTTAAAAAAGGTGATGTTGTTAAGGCAGTTATTGTTAGATCAGCAAAAGGTTTAAGAAGAGCAGATGGATCATACGTTAAATTTGATGATAATGCAGCTGTTATTATAAAAGATGACAAGAACCCAAAGGGAACTCGTATATTCGGACCTGTTGCAAGGGAGTTAAGAGATAAAGACTTTAGTAAGATTTTATCATTAGCGCCTGAAGTTCTATAAGATAGGAGGTGTCTAACATGGCAGTTAAAAAAGTGCACGTGAGAAAAAAAGATTCAGTAATGGTTATTTCAGGTAAAGATAAAGGCAAAATAAGCGAAATCTTAGCTGTATACCCTAAAACTGGAAAAGTTTTAGTTAAAGATGTTGCGGTAATCACAAAACATCAAAAACCAAGCAAACAAAACATGCAAGGTGGAATAGTTCATAGAGAATCAGCTATAAACAGTTCAAAAGTTATGTTATATTGCACAAAATGTAAAAATGTAACGAGAATAAGTAGCAAAATTCTAGAAGATGGAACTAAGGTTAGAGTTTGCAAAAAATGTGGAGAAACATTTTAATTTCTGAAAGGAGGTTTAACATATGAGTTCAAGGCTACAAGAAAAGTATGAAAATGAAGTAGTTCAAGCTTTAATGGAAAAGTTCGGATATAAAAACATAATGGAAGTACCAAAGCTTGAAAAGATAGTTTTAAATATGGGAGTTGGAGAAGCTAAAGACAATTCTAAGGTTTTAGATGCAGCTGTTAGTGATATGCAAATTATTGCAGGTCAAAAACCAGTTATAACAAGAGCGAAGAAATCTATAGCTAACTTCAAACTAAGAGAAAACATGCCAATAGGTTGTAAAGTTACATTAAGAAAGGCTCAAATGTTCGAATTTGCTGATAAATTAATGAACGTTGCATTGCCAAGAGTTAGAGATTTTAGAGGAGTTTCTTCTAAAGCATTTGATGGAAGAGGGAATTATGCTATAGGTGTTAAAGAACAACTTATATTCCCAGAAATTGAATATGATAAAATTGATAAAGTAAGAGGAATGGATATAATATTTGTTACTACTGCAAAGACAGACGAGGAAGCAAGAGAGTTATTAAGATTCCTTGGAATGCCATTTGCTCAATAATAAGGAGGGAAACACGTGGCACGTAAGGCTTTAATAGAAAAATGGAAAAAAGAACCTAAGTTTAGCACTAGAGCTTATACAAGATGCAGACTTTGTGGAAGACCACATTCTGTTTTACAAAAATTCGGTATATGCCGTATCTGTTTTAGAGAACTTGCATACAAGGGAGAAATTCCTGGTTGCAGAAAAGCAAGTTGGTAATTAGAACATTGTAATGAAAGGAGGCACAAAAAATGGTTATGACTGACCCAATCGCAGATTTGCTAACACGTATAAGAAATGCAAATGTTGTTAGACACGAAATAGTAGAAGTACCTTCTTCAACTATAAAGAAGGAAATTGCAAATATAATGCTTCAAGAAGGATATCTTAAAAACATTGAAGAATATAACGATGGCGTTGTTCCAATGATGAGACTTGCAATGAAGTATGGTCAAAACAAGGAAAGAGTTATCACTGGACTTAAGAGAATATCTAAGCCAGGACTTAGAGTATATTCTAAAAATGAAGATATTCCAAAGGTATTGAACGGACTAGGAGTTGCTATAATATCAACTTCAAAAGGATTAGTAGCAGATAAAGATGCTAGAAAATTAGGACTAGGTGGAGAAGTTATTTGCTACATTTGGTAGTATAATAATTCTTAAACATAACGAAGTTCATTTGTTATGTACATAGTGATAATAGATAATTAGGGAAAATCAAAATTGTTATGTGCTTAAAAAGTATATAGACTAAACAATTGAAAGTTGGTTAGTACTTAAAAGGAATATATGAGATATAGCAACTAGAACTAATAATTGCTATATGTCTAAAAACAATACAGGAGGTGTAAGTATGTCAAGAATCGGAAGACTTCCAGTAGCTATACCAAATGGAGTAACTGTTACAGTTTCACCAATGAATGTTGTAACTGTAAAAGGGCCAAAAGGTGAGTTAACTCAAAACATGAGTACTAAAATTAATATAGCTATAGAAGATAATGCTGTGGTAGTTACAAGACCAAGCGATGTAAAAGAACATAGAGCTCTTCATGGACTTACAAGATCATTAATAAATAATATGGTTATTGGCGTAACTGAAGGATACCAAAAAACACTTGAGTTAGTTGGTGTTGGTTACAGAGCAGCATTGAAGGGAACTAAAATAACATTAAATCTTGGATATTCACATCCAGTTGAAATAGATGCAGTTGCAGGAATCCAGTTTGAATTACCTGATGCTAATAAAATAATAGTAAAAGGTATTGATAAACAATTAGTTGGAGCTGTTGCAGCAGACATAAGAACTTGGAGAAAGCCAGAACCTTACAAAGGCAAGGGAATTAGATATTCTAATGAAGTTGTTAGACGTAAGGAAGGTAAAACAGGTAAATAAAGTAGGAAGGAGTGAATGATGTGTTCAAGAAAGAAGATAGACAAAAATCAAGAGTTAAGCGTCATCTTAGAGTTCGTAAGAAAATTTCTGGTACAGCTCAAAGACCTAGATTAGCTGTATATAGAAGTGAAAAGAACATATATGCTCAAGTAATAGATGATGTAGCACAAATCACATTAGTTTCTGCTTCAAGCGTGGATAAAGCTTTCGAACAAAAGTTAGGAAGCAATAAGGAAGCAGCAAAATTAGTAGGAAAAATGGTTGCTGAAAGAGCACTTGAAAAAGGAATAGAAGAAGTAGTATTTGATAGAGGCGGATATGTATACCACGGTAGAGTACAAAACCTCGCTGAAGGAGCAAGAGAAGCTGGACTTAAATTCTAAGAGAAGGAGGGAAACACATGAAAATAGATCCTAGCACATTAGATCTTAAAGAAAAAGTAGTTAATATAAACAGAGTTGCTAAGGTTGTTAAAGGTGGAAGAAACTTCAGATTCAGCGCATTAGTTGTTGTTGGAGACGAAAACGGACACGTTGGCGTTGGAATGGGTAAATCTGTAGAAATTCCTGAAGCAATTAGAAAAGGAATAGAAGATGCTAAGAAGAACTTAGTTAAAGTAGCTATTGTTGGAACAACTGTTCCACACACTATTGATGGTAAGTTCGGTACTGGTGTTATACACATAATGCCTGCTACAGAAGGTACAGGAGTTATAGCTGGTGGTCCAGTTAGAGCAGTCCTAGAACTTGCAGGATTAAAGGATGTTAGAGCTAAATCTTTAGGTTCTAATAATCCAAGAAATATGGTTAATGCTACTATCGAAGGTTTAGCAAGTTTAAGAACAGCAGAAGACGTTGCTAAATTAAGAGGCAAGACTGTAGAAGAAATTTTAGGATAGGAGGGGAAAACCTTGGCTAAAGTTAAAATAACATTAGTTAAGAGCTTAATTGGTAGAAAAAAGGAACATATTGCTACTGTTAATGCTCTGGGATTAAGAAAAATAGGTAAGAATGTTGAGCACGAGGAAACTCCTCAGATCAAAGGTATGATTAATAAAGTAATATATCTAATAAATGTAGAAGAAGTATAAAACGAGGAGGTGTTGACATGAAACTTCATGAGCTAAGACCTGCAGAAGGTTCAAAAAAATCTTCTAAGAGAATCGGTAGAGGTACTGCTTCAGGCTGGGGAAAATCTGCGGGAAAAGGTCAAAAAGGACAAAACTCTAGATCAGGTGGAGGAACAAGACCAGGATTCGAAGGAGGTCAGATGCCTTTATACAGAAGAATACCTAAAAGAGGTTTCACTAATATTTTTGCAAAAGAATATTCTTGTATAAATGTGGATAGACTTAATATATTCGAAAACGGTACAGAGATTACACCAGAATTGCTAGTAGAGAAAAGAGTCATAAGAAAAGTATATGACGGAGTTAAGATACTTGGAAATGGTAATTTAGAAAAGAATTTAACTGTAAAAGCATCAAAATTCTCTAAAGCAGCAGCTGAAAAGATTGAAGCAGCTGGAGGAAAAGTTGAGGTGATATAAATGTTATCAACCCTACGTAATGCCTGGAAAATTCCGGATTTAAGAAAACGTATGATGTTCACACTACTTATGGTTGTAATCATCAGAATGGGTATTTATATTCCTGTTCCTGGTGTAGATGCTAGCAAACTTGTAGATTTAACTAGTAATGGAGGTACATTATTTAGTTTTTACGATATGCTTTCAGGTGGTGCATTTAGTAAGTTTAGTATTTTTGCTATGGGTGTTGGTCCATACATAAATGCATCAATTATAATGCAGTTACTAGTAATAGCAATTCCTTATCTAGAACAACTTTCAAAAGAAGGTCTAGAAGGACGTAAAAAGATACAAGATTTCACTAGATATGCTTCAATAGTACTTGGAGCATTGCAGGCCTTTGGTATGTATGCAATTATTACAGGTACTGGAACAATTGCAAATACAACTAATTTAACCATATTTTTAGTGATACTAACGATGACAACTGCATCAACATTCTTGGTGTGGATAGGTGAACAAATCACAAGTAAAGGTATCGGAAATGGTATATCATTAATAATTTTTATTAATATTATATCTGGATTACCTTCAACAGTGTATAGAATTTCTGAACTTCAGAGTGCGGGCACTGTAAATTTTGTAGAGGTTATAATGTTTATTGTAGTAGCTATAGCATTAATAGTAGCAGTAGTAATAGCAAGTTTAGGTGAAAGAAGAATTGCTGTTCAATATGCTGGTAAAGCTGTTGGAAATAAAGCTTTCAAAGGACAATCAACACATATTCCAATCAGTGTAACTGGATCTGGAGTTATCGGTATAATCTTTGCAATGTCAGTAATGACATTCCCAGAAACAATAGCACAGCTTAAACCGACATCTGCAATTGCAAAGTTCATTGTAGGAAATCCTTGGAGCCCATTTGTGCAGAACAGTTGGAAATATGCCTTAGTGTATTGTGTATTAATAGTATTCTTTACATGGTTTTATACTCAGGTAACATTAAAACCAGATGAAATGGCTGAAAATATGCATAAATCATCAGGCTTTATACCAGGTATTAGGCCGGGAGTGAATACAGCAACGTATATCGATAAGGTGTTAACTAAGGTTTCAATACTTGGAGGAACTTTTGCGGCTATTATAGCAATATTTCCTATTGTTGTAGAGGGATATACTTCCTTTAAAGGAATATACTTTGGAGGTACAATGTTATTAATTATGGTAAATGTTGCGTTTGAAACACTAAAACAACTTGAATCACAATTAATAATGCGTCATTACCAAGGATTCCTTAAATAATTAATTACCAGGAGATGATACTATGAGAATAATCTTATTAGGTCCTCCGGGAGCCGGAAAAGGAACACAAGCAAAATCCATAAGCAATAAATTCTCCATACCACATGTATCAACAGGGGATATATTTAGAAAGAATATTTCAGAAAAAACTCCCCTTGGAATCGAAGCTAAGAAACATATTGATAAGGGACATTTAGTCCCTGATGAGCTGACTATAGATATAATCAAGGATAGATTAAATAATGAAGATTGCAGTAATGGATTTTTACTAGATGGCTATCCTAGAACTGTTAATCAAGCCGAAGTCTTAGAAACTTTATTAAAAGAAGAAGGCAACCGCATTGATACAGCATTATTAATAAAGGTTCCTAGAGAGTTTATTCTTAAAAGAATGACTGGTAGAAGAGTTTGTCTTAACTGTGGTGCTAGTTACCATATTACATTTAATCCTCCGGAAAGGTCGGGAAAATGTAATTTGTGTGGATCTATAGTTGTACAAAGAGCAGATGATAGTGAGGATACCGTTAGTGAACGGTTAGACATATATGATGCTCAAACACAACCATTGATTAAGTACTATGGTGACAAAAATTCATTATCAGTAGTTGATGGGACACAAGCAATTAATAGTGTATTTGAAAGTATCTGTAGTATCTTGGGAGCGATAAAAAAGTGATAAACATAAAAAGTGATATGGAAATTCAATATATGAGAAATGCAGGTAAAGTGGTTGCTGAAGCTCTTGCAATAGTTGAACAGGTAGTAAAACCTGGGATAACCACTGCAGAAATAGATAAATTAGCTGAAGAGTTCATAATAAAACAGGGTGCTAAACCATCTTTTAAGGGTTATTGTGGATTTCCAGCTTCCATATGTACATCTGTTAATGATGAAGTGGTTCATGGAATTCCAACTAACCGGATTTTACTTGAAGGAGACATAATTAGCATAGATTGTGGTGCCATGTTAAATGGCTATCATGGAGATGCTGCTAGAACTTTTCCAGTAGGTAAAGTATCTAAGGAAGCAGAAATGCTTATTGAAGTTACTAAAAACAGTTTCTTTAAAGGGATTGAAAAGGCTATAATCGGCAATAGATTATCAGATATATCTGCAGCAATTCAGTGTTATGCTGAAATGCATGGATACTCTGTAGTTAGGGATTTTGTAGGTCATGGAATTGGTAAGTCAATGCATGAGGATCCAGAGGTTCCTAATTATGGTATACCAAGTAGAGGTCCTAAGTTAGTTCATGGTATGGTACTTGCAATTGAACCTATGATAAACATAGGAAAGCATTATGTCAAAGTAAAGCCTAATGGATGGACGGTAGTAACAAGAGATGGCAGTTTATCTGCACATTATGAAAATACTGTTGCTATTATAAAAAATGGTCCTGAAATATTAACGTTGAACTAATAGAGGTGAATGATTTGGAGCAAAATAGCCTTTTAGGTAAGGTGGTACATTCTACAGCGGGAAGGGATATGCACAAAAAATTTATTGTGGTAGGTATACTAGGTAACGAATATGTGTATATTTCTGATGGAGAGTTAAGAAAGATTGGGAAACCTAAAAAAAAGAAGGTTAAACATCTAAACTTTACGGGCATTGTAGCTGAAGAAATTAGAGATATAATTTTATCTGAAAAAGAGGTTACTAATTCTAAAATTAAAATATTTTTGCAGTCTGAAGATATTGGTAAGGAGGTTTGATTACCTTATGTCAAAAGATGATATAATTGAAATGCAAGGTGTGGTATTAGAAACTTTGCCAAATGCAATGTTTCAAGTTGAACTTGAGAGTGGGCATAAGATACTAGCTCACATTTCGGGTAAGCTCAGAATGAATTTTATAAGAATATTACCAGGCGATAAGGTTACAGTAGAACTTTCTCCATATGATTTGACTCGTGGGAGAATAACTTGGAGAGATAAGTAATAAGGAGGGTTAGCTATGAAAGTAAGACCATCAGTTAAACCTATATGTGAAAAATGTAAGATCATAAAAAGAAAAGGAAGAGTAATGGTTATCTGTGAAAATCCTAAGCATAAACAAAAACAAGGTTAATTGATTTTATTTACAACTGGTGTTAAATTAAGCATTAAGTATCAAGGTTAATATATTTTAGGTGCGGCTGATAATAAAATAGTAATTTATTTTATTGACCTGAAATTTAATATATTAATAATCGTCATTACGTCGTTTTAGAAGTTACAGATGTGATAAAATGCAACAAAAAGTAACAACAAGTACCTAGGAGGTGTAAACAATAAATGGCAAGAATAGCAGGTATTGACCTACCAAGAGAAAAAAGAATTGAAATAGGTCTAACATATATATTTGGTATTGGATTACCAAAATCTCATGAGATTCTTGAAGCAACAGGAGTAAGTCCTGACACAAGAGTTAAAGACTTAACTGAAGAACAAGTTAATGAGTTAAGAACATACATCAACAAGAACTTTTTAATCGAGGGTGACTTAAGAAGAAAAGTTGCATTAGATATAAAAAGATTAATGGAAATTGGATGTTATAGAGGAATAAGACATAGAAGAGGTCTTCCAGTAAGAGGACAAAAAACTAAAACTAATGCAAGAACAAGAAAAGGCCCTAAGAAAACAATGGCGGGTAAGAAGAAATAGTAAGGAGGGAATATAATGGCTCAAAAGGTTAAAAGAAGTAGAAGAAAAAAGGAAAGAAAAAATGTTGAGCGCGGTTGTGCACACATAAAGTCTACTTTCAACAATTCCATCGTTACACTTACAGATGCAGCTGGTAATGCTTTATCTTGGGCTAGTGCAGGTGGATTAGGCTTTAGAGGATCAAGAAAAAGTACGCCATTTGCAGCTCAAATGGCAGCAGAAACTGCTACAAAAGCTGCTATGGAGCATGGATTAAAGAGTGTTGACGTATACGTTAAAGGACCAGGAGCAGGTAGAGAAGCGGCAATTAGATCACTTCAAGCGGCTGGATTAGAAATTACACTAATCAAAGACGTTACTCCAATTCCTCATAACGGATGTAGACCACCAAAAAGAAGAAGAGTTTAGTAAACAGGAGGTGTAATTAGAATGGCAAGATATACTGGAGCTGTTTGTAGGCTTTGCAGAAGAGAAGGAATGAAGCTAAACCTTAAGGGTGATAGATGCTTCACAGATAAGTGTGCATTTGCTAGAAGAGGCTATGCACCAGGACAACACGGACAAAGTAAGAAAAAAATGTCTAACTATGGATTACAGTTAAGAGAAAAACAAAAGGCTAAGAGAATATACGGAGTACTTGAAAGTCAATTCAGAAGATACTATGAAAAAGCTGACAAGTTAAGAGGAATAACAGGTGAAAACCTATTAAGACTTCTAGAAGTGAGACTTGATAACGTAGTTTATAGATTAGGTTACGGAAACTCAAGATCAGAAGCTAGACAATTAGTAACTCACGGACATTTCTTAGTTAACGGTAAAAAGGTAGATATTCCTTCTTATAGTTTAACAGCAAATGAAGTAGTATCTGTAAGTGAAAAAAGCAGAGCTACTGAGAAGTTTAAGGTTTTCATTGAAAATCCTAAAACTTTACCAAATTGGTTAGAGGCTAATTCAGAGAAATTTGAAGGAAAAGTTTTAGCACAACCAAATAGGGAAGATATAGATGTTCCTGTTAACGAAACGTTAATCGTCGAGTTATACAGTAGATAATCAATAATATAGAATCAGTTGCCCTCATAATAGGTTGCCAATTAAATAAAAGGAGGGTTTAGTATGTTAGAAATAGAAAAGCCAAAAATAGAATGTGTAGAAACTGCTGAAGATGGTTTTTATGGTAAGTTCGTAATTGAACCATTAGAGCGAGGCTATGGTATAACTTTAGGTAATGCATTAAGAAGGATTCTTCTTTCTTCATTACCTGGAGTTGCTACAAGTGCAGTTAAAATTGATACAGTACTTCATGAGTTCTCCACAGTTAAAGGTGTTAAAGAAGATGTTACAGAACTAATTCTAAACATCAAAGGCTTGGCACTAAAAATGAATGGAGAAGGTCCTAGAACAGTTTATATTGATGCTAAAGGACCTGGAGTAGTTACTGGAGCAGATATCAGAACTGATGGTGATATAGAAGTTGTTAACAACGATTTACATATAGCAACATTAGATGATGGTGCTAAGCTATATATGGAACTAACTGTTAACAAGGGTAGAGGATATGTGTCTCAGAGTAAAAATAAGGCAGATGAATTACCTATAGCTACAATACCAGTAGATTCAATATATACTCCAGTTAAAAGAGTAAATTTTGCTGTGGAAAATACTAGAGTAGGCCAAATTACTGATTATGATAAATTAACCATCGAAATTTGGACTAATGGAACAATTAGACCAGACGAAGCTATTGGTTTATCAGCTAAAATTCTTATTGAACACTTTAAGTTATTTATGACATTAACAGATCATGCTGATAATGTTGAAATAATGGTTGAAAAAGAAGAAGATAAGAAAGAAAAAGTTCTTGAAATGACTATTGAAGAATTAGACCTTTCTGTTAGAAGTTATAACTGCTTGAAAAGAGCTGGAATTAATACAGTTCAGGAACTAACAGAAAGATCAATGGATGATATGATGAAGGTCAGGAATTTAGGTAAGAAATCACTTGAAGAAGTTGAACAGAAACTTCAAGCTTTGAGCTTGAACTTGAAGCTGAGCGAAGAGTAAGGAGGTATAGACATGGCAGAACAACGTAAATTAGGACGTCCAACTGATCAAAGAATAGCGATGCTTAGAAGTCTTGTAACTAATTTTTTAAAGTATGGAAAAATTGAAACTACAGTGACTAGAGCAAAAGAAACTCAGAAGTTAGCTGAGAAGATGATAACTCTTGGAAAAAGAGGAGATCTTCACGCTAGAAGACAAGCACTTGCATTTATTACAGAAGAAACAGTAGTTACAAATTTATTTGAAACTATTGCTCCAAAATATGCTGAGAGAAACGGCGGATATACTAGAATAATGAAAATGGGTCCAAGAAGAGGCGATGCAGCAGAGCTAGCTATATTAGAATTAGTATAGTTTGGGCAAGGGGGATTAAGTTATAATAGACTTAGTCCCCATTTTCTTATAAATATTTATAGATGTAGGGAGTGACGCTTATGGGTGAAAAGATGATTATTTGTAATGAACTTGTTTATAAGTACCCTCAAAGTGAAGATGAACAACCTAAGGTAGCCATAGATGGATTAAATTTAGAAGTTAACAAGGGTGAGTTTTTAGTAGTGCTAGGACATAATGGCTCAGGAAAATCTACTTTTGCTAAACATATAAATGCACTATTAATACCAACTGAAGGAGAACTCTATGTAGATGGGCTCCGAACTTCTTTAGAATGTAATCTATGGAACATTAGAAATAGGGCTGGAATGGTATTTCAAAATCCAGATAATCAAATTGTTGCAACTATTGTAGAAGAGGATGTAGCATTTGGACCAGAGAATTTAGGGCTAGATCCTAAGGAAATTCTAAAGAGAGTAAATGAATCATTAAAAAATGTGCAAATGTACGAGTATAGAAAGCATGCTCCACACTTACTTTCAGGGGGGCAAAAGCAAAGAGTAGCTATTGCAGGTATTCTTGCTATGATGCCAAAGTGTATCGTCTTTGATGAACCAACGGCTATGCTCGATCCATTTGGAAGAAAAGAAGTTATCCGTACTATAAAACAAATAAATAAAAGCCATGGAATAACAGTAGTTTTAATAACTCACAATATGGAAGAAGCAGTAGAAGCTGATAGGATTGTAGTTATGGATAGTGGCAAAATTGTAATGGATGGAAAGCCTAGAGAAATATTTAGAAATGTACCTATTATGAAAAAAATAGGTCTAGATGTTCCACAGGTAACAGAACTTGCTTATGAACTTAAGCAAAACGGTATTAATATAGAATCGGATCTACTAACTATAGATGAGATGGTGAATGCATTATGTCAATTAAAATAGAGAAGTTAACACATATATATATGCCTAAAACTCCTTTTGAAAAAACAGCTATAGATGACGTATCTATAGAGATAAAGCAAGGGGAATTTGTAGCACTAATTGGGCACACAGGCTCAGGGAAATCTACACTAATACAACATGTCAATGGACTATTAAAACCAACTTCAGGTAGAATATTAATAGATGATATAGATATAACAAAAAAAAATGTAAAGTTAACAAACATAAGAAAAAAAGTTGGACTTGTATTTCAATATCCAGAATATCAACTTTTTGAAGAAACTATTGAAAAAGACATTTCTTTTGGCCCACAAAACTTAGGTTTAGATAATGAAGAAGTAAGTAAGAGAGTTCGTAGAGCTATGAAAATCGTTGGACTAGACTACCAGCAATATAAGGATAAATCTCCTTTCGAAATAAGTGGTGGTCAAAAGAGAAGAGTTGCTATTGCAGGCGTTGTGGCTATGGAGCCAAAGGTTTTAATTCTAGATGAACCAACAGCAGGCCTTGATCCTAAGGGAAGAGATGATATTTTAAGTAAAATTGTTCAGCTATATAAAGAGTATAATATGACTATAATTTTAGTATCCCATAGTATGGAAGATGTTGCTAAAGTTGCAAATAGAGTTTTAGTAATGGATAAGGGTAAGTGCATACTAGACGGAACACCACAGAAGGTGTTTAAAGAAATAGAAATATTAGAGAGTGTTGGGCTTGCAGTACCACAGGTAACCTACCTAGTTAGAGAATTACGTAATAAAGGGTTTGATGTGTCTGAGGATATATTTACCATCGAAAAAGCCAAGGAAGAATTACTTAAAATATTCAAAGGGAACTAATATAGATTTTTTGTGTCAATAAGACATCATATATGTAACAGAAATATAGGCTTCTTACAACACATTGGAGGAATTTGTATGATCAAAGATATTACAATAGGTCAATATATACCAGGGGAGTCTTTTGTACATAAATTAGATCCAAGATTAAAAATATTAATATCTTTATTATTTATTGTTAATCTATTTTTGGTAAATAACTTTCTAGGATATATATATATAGCTATATTTATATTAGTGACAGTACTAATAGCTAATTTGCCTTTTAAGTATATTTATAAGGGATTAAAGCCAATTTTAGTGCTATTATTTATCACTGCAATATTAAATATTTTTATGACTAGCGGAAAAGAGTTACTCTTTCAATGGGCTTTTATAAAGGTGTATAAAGAAGGCTTAATAATTGCAGCCTTTATGATAGTTAGGCTAGTATTTTTAATCATGGGAACATCAATACTAACACTTACCACATCACCCATAGAGTTAACGGATGGAATAGAAAAGCTTTTAAACCCATTTAAAAGAATAGGGGTACCGGCTCATGAATTAGCAATGATGATGACTATTGCATTAAGATTTATACCTACTCTTATGGATGAGACAGATAAAATTATGAAAGCACAAATGGCAAGAGGCGCTGATTTTGAGTCTGGGAATTTAATCAGTAGAGCTAAAAGTTTAATTCCTATACTAGTACCTTTATTCATAAGTTCCTTTAGACGTGCAGATGAACTGGCAATGGCTATGGAATCTAGGTGTTACAAAGGTGGAGAAGGAAGAACTAGAATGAAGCAACTAAAGATAATAAAAGAAGACTATATCGCTGGTATAGCTTTTACACTGCTACTCATTATAACTATTGTTAGCAGAACATAATCTTCTACTAAAGTGCAAAGGACGTGGAGTAGTGAGAAATATAAAGCTTATAATAGAGTATGATGGAACAAACTATGCAGGATGGCAAAGACAAAATAATGTGGTAACTATTCAAGAAACAATAGAGCGTGCCATTGGAGAACTTACAGGTGAAGAAATTCAGATTACAGGTTCTAGTAGAACGGATGCTGGAGTTCATGCAAAGGGGTTCACGGGTAACTTTTATACTAGTAGTACCATACCAATAGAGAAAATCACAGGAGCTATTAATAGTAAGCTTCCACTTGATATTGTAATTTTACATTCTTCTGAGGTAAGCTGTGAGTTTCATTCTAGATATAATAGTACTGGGAAGCTGTATAGTTACTCTATACTTAATAGGCGTCAGTCTGTTGCGGTAGGGCGTAACTACGTATACAATCACAAAAGAATACTAGATATAGAGGCTATGAAAGTAGCTGCAGAATATTTCATAGGTACCCATGATTTTTCTGCATTTAAAAATCTAGGTAGCTCCGTAAAAACCTCTGTGAGAACTATCACGCAACTTGATATTATAAAGAATGAAGATTTAATAAAAATATATATTGCAGCTGATGGTTTTCTTTATAACATGGTTAGAATAATAGTTGGAACGCTAGTTAGAGTTGGAGAAGGAAAGATAAAACCTAATGAAATAAAAGATATAATAGAATCAAAAGAACGATCAAGGGCTGGAAAATCCGTTCCGCCTAGTGGGTTATGCCTGGAAGAGGTTTTTTATTAAAATAAAAACACTAAAACATGCAATATCCTGTCTAAAAACATTGACACACCCGGCAGAATGTATTATAATTATTAATGTTTGTATATGTTATCGTGTATAAGATCCACTAGCCCCGGATCTTTAGCATAGAAATTCAATTGTTAAAAGTTCAGGGAGGGAAAATAATGAAATCATACTTAGCAAAACCACTAGAAGTAGAAAGAAAATGGTTCGTAGTAGACGTAGAAGGACAGACTTTGGGAAGAGCAGCTAGTCAAATAGCTTCAATATTAAGAGGAAAACATAAACCAACATTTACACCACATGTTGACACAGGTGACTTTGTAATTGTAGTAAATGCTGAGAAGATCGTTTTAACTGGTAAGAAATTAGACCAAAAAATGTTAAGACATCACTCTTTTTATCCAGGTGGATTAAAAGAAGTTCCATATAGAGTAGCATTAGCTAAAAAACCTGAGTTTATTTTCGAAGAGGCAGTAAGAAGAATGCTTCCAAAGGGACCATTAGGCCGTCAAACACTTGGAAAATTAACTGTATACAGAGGACCAGAACATAAACATCAGGCACAACAGCCAGAAGCACTAGTGCTTAAATACTAATCAGGTTCGGAGGGAGGAAATATAATGGCAAAGGTTCAATATTTAGGAACAGGAAGAAGAAAGAAATCAGTTGCGAGAGTAAGACTTGTACCTGGCGAAGGTAAAATTGTTATAAATAAAAGAAACATAGAGAACTACTTTGGATTAGAAACTTTAATGCTTATAGTTAACCAACCATTAGTATTAACTGGAACTAAAGAGAAATTTGATGTTTTAGTAAATGTACATGGTGGTGGATATACAGGTCAAGCTGGAGCAATAAGACACGGAATTTCTAGAGCTTTATTAAAAGCAGAGGATACTTTAAGAGGAGAGCTTAAAAAAGCAGGATTCTTAACAAGAGATCCAAGAATGAAAGAAAGAAAGAAATACGGTCTTAAAAAAGCAAGAAAAGCATCTCAATTCTCAAAGAGATAATATTTTTATGCATAAAAGAGGATGTGCACTTGATAAAAGTGTGTGTCCTCTTTTTAATTTAACAAAAAAATTAAAAAGTAAATAGATATTATGTTATGTTTATGTTAAGAATTTTAAAGTGTATGTTAAATATGTTATAAACTACTTAACATATAGCTTAAATTTGTAGTATTATTTATGTGAATGCTTAAGATACATATGATGCATTAAAGTACGGAGGGATTTTATGAATGGTATTAAAATGATTATAGGTCTTTTGGGGGGGCTAGGTTTATTCCTTTATGGGATGAAGATGATGGGCGACGGCCTAGAAAATGCCGCAGGCGAAAACCTTAAAAAAATATTTAAAAAAATTACATCCAATCCAGTTAAAGGTGTAGCTGCAGGAGCTATAATAACAGCAGCTATTCAAAGTAGTAGTGCCACCACGGTAATGATTATTGGTTTTGTTAACGCAGGACTTATGAATCTATATCAAGCCGCAGCGGTAATAATGGGTGCTAATATTGGAACAACTATAACTGCACAGTTAGTAGCCTTTAAACTTGAGGCTATAGTACCAGTGTTGTTAGCAGCAGGTTCGTTTGCAATACTAGTTTCAAAGGGTAAGAAAGCCAGGGAAATAGGAGAAATTGTATTAGGTTTTGGTATTCTTCTACTAGGTATGGAGCTAATGAAAAGCAGTATGGCTCCTTTAGCAAAGTCGCCAATTTTTGCAACGTTCATATTAAGATTAGAAGGACATGTTCTTTTAGGGATTTTAACCGGTGCACTTATGACAGCAGTAGTTCAAAGTTCTTCTGCGTCTACAGGTATTTTAGTGGCATTAGCTGCTACAGGAGCACTACCACTTTCAGCAGCGGTACCCATATTATTTGGTAATAATATAGGTACATGTATAACAGCCTTACTGTCAAGTATAGGAACCTCTAAGACAGCGAAAAAAGCAGCTCTAATACATTTAGTTTTTAATATAATTGGTACTTTGATTTTTATTCCATTAATTAATCCAGTGATAAGTGTTGTACAACAACTATCACCGGAAGGAATTTCCGATATAAAAAGACAAATTGCAAATGTTCATACTATATTTAATGTTACAAACACTATATTAATGGTACCATTTATTAAATATCTAGTTTTACTTGTTAATAAGTTAATACCAGGAGAAGATGAAGCAGAAACTATGGGAGTTAAATATATTGATGATAGATTATTAGAAACCCCAGTTATTGCAGTTGGACAGACCACAAAAGAAGTGGTTAGAATGGCTAACTTAGCAAAGGATAATGTGCAATTAGCTATGACGTGCTTCTTAAATAATGATGAAAAAGGTATAAAAGAGGTTTACGATAACGAAAAGTTAATTAATCTACTAGAAGATGAAATTACATCCTATTTAGTAAAGTTATCCACTACGGAACTATCAGAACATCAAACTAATATAGTAACTTCTATGTTTCATGTAATAAACGACATAGAGCGTATAGGGGACCATGCAGAAAACTTAGCAGATTTAACTAGTGAAAAGATTCAAAAGAAGCTAGAGTTTTCTAATGAAGCTAAAGAAGAATTGCAGGGCATGTACAAATATACACTTAATGCTTTGGAAATAAGTATTGAAAGCTTTGAAAGTCAAGATCTTAAAAAGGCAGAATCTATTATGGGCGTAGAAGATAGAATTGATAGCTTAGAAAAAGAACTAAGAGCTTCACATATACGAAGATTGAATAATGGTGCTTGTAGTGCTACTGTTGGAGCAGTATTCCTAGATATCATTAGTAATTTTGAGAGAATAGGTGACCATGCAACAAATATCGCAGAAGTAGTAATAAACAAGTAAATATAAGTTATATAGATGCAAATTAGGAATCTGAAGGAAAGAGAACATCTGCTAAATTTTTAGCAGGTGTTTTTTTGTTGAAAAATCATACCATCCCAAATAAGGTATAACAAACTTTTATAAAAAAGCATTCAAACTAAGATTATAAATGCTAATAAATTCTGTACAAGTTGAATAAAATTAACACATAGAAATAAAAAAAAGGGTGGGTGCATTGAAATATAGAAATAATAAGTTAATAGCAATAGTCATAGTAATTGTTTTAGGCATGGTAAGTTTTATAGGTGTGAATTTAAGATTTGTAAAGGAAGCTATGAATACAGATAAAGAAATGCAAGTTGGTAAAAAAGTAATACTCATTGATGCTGGTCATGGAGGAATTGACGGTGGAACAAGCTCTCAAAATGGCACTATAGAAAAGGATATTAATTTAAGTATAGCAAGAAAGCTAAAGGAGAACCTAGAAAAAGCAGGCTACCAGGTAGCTATGACAAGGGAAGAAGATACAGGGCTCTACTTAAGAGGGGGGACTATAAGAGCCAAATACATTGAAGATTTAAGAAATAGGTGCAATTTAAAAAAATCTACTAATTGTGACATGTTTATTAGCGTTCATTTAAACCACTTTTCAGAGAGCAAATATCATGGAGCGCAAGTGTGGTACTCCAATTATAAAGATAGTGCAATACTAGCAGCTATAACTCAAAAAAATATTAGGGTGGATCTAGACCCTAGTAATAAAAGGGTACAAAAGCCAGCGAAAAATGCTTATAGGGTATTAAGGGAGTATGACAATATGCCTAGTGTTATAGTGGAATGTGGGTTTTTATCCAATTATGAAGAAGAACAAAAATTAATCACTCATGAGTACCAACAAGAGATTGCTAACTCCATAAGCAAATCTGTAGGTGAATTTTTTAGTAATAACGCCAGGCAATAAAATATTAGAATGAAGCAAGCTCAGGTAGGGTCTAATAATAATATTATTAATATAAAAAGACATATTATTTTAGTAATATGTCTTTTTATATTGGAAATGGACTTTATAAGTAGTGCCAATTTTATGGTTAGTCGTAGGCTACAGAGCAGTCTTTATTAATTAAAACCCACCATGTACGGCCGGTCATTAGTAAAACATTACCTCCCTTTTGGTCTGTAATTTTTATCTCGGAGTCTTTTTCTCTGGTCCATTTGATATGTTGTACTTTTCCGGCGCAAAATAGTAGTCCTGTACCATAGTTTTTAGAAGAGGTTAAGCTTTCATCACTTATAATGTCATCCTGAATAAATTGCACGATTACATTTGATAACTTTACAGTGGTATTATCATCCTTATCAATACACAGGCCTTTGTAATGATGATATTCTCCATTTTCATACAAAAAGTTGGAGGAAGTATCTTCATTAAAAGTTATAAAAATCGAAGTTGCAGCCTTGGTACTTGGGTTAGTTATTTCAGCGGAATCCACAAAATTAAGGCTTGGTAGGTATGAATCAGAATAATCCTTTAAGTTTATTGAGGAGCTAACATTTTCAGCTGCCTTATGGCTGTATATAGCCTTGTAAGTGACACCAGAAGAGCTACTTAAGAACTCAAAAACCATATCTGCACTGCTAAGGCCTTTAATAGAGGAGCTATGATTAGCATTAATATAAGTTGCAACCTTGGGCATGTGAGTAGAATAGGAGCTATGGATTCTTTCACCAGTATATTTTGATAGGCTAACTTGTTTGTGAGGATCTGAATAAGAAATATGTATAGTAATCCTATAAGTAAATATTGAAAGGACTAATACCAAAATAGTAATTAAAAGATATATAGTAATAGAAAAAGTTTCCTTTGTCATAAGGGCCTCCTTAGTATTTATATATAATATTTTAATAATATTACTTGTAAATTATAACCATAAACTGTGAAAATTTTCTTCAGTTTAGATGAAAATGGTATTAAATCTAAGGCTAAGTTAGATAATTAGAGTTAACTCCTTTAAAACACTAATAACAACACTAAATAGTCATAAAACAATAATTGAGATGGACTAGTCCATATGGTATTATAAGTATGGCAATGGATTAGTCCATTAATCCAATATATTTTGGGAGGGATTTTTATTAACATCGAAATAAATAAAAAAAGTGGTGTACCACTTTACATTCAAGTTAAAAAACAGATTATGGATGCAATAAAAAAAGGAACTCTCAAGGTTGGAACAAAAATGCCTACAGAGAGAGAACTATCTCAAACACTAAAGGTAAGCAGAAATACTGTAAGTACTGCATATAATGACCTAGAACAACAAGGAGCTTTAAAGTCCTATCAAGGGAAGGGAACTTTTGTGGTTGAAGAAGCTATATCTTGGGAAAGTCAGAATATTAAAAATAAGATAATAAAATTTGTAGACCTTGGCTTGGAAGAAGCTCTTGAAATTGGAATGAAACCAGAAGAGTTTTTGGATATAGTAAATCAAAGGGTAGATGAAAAAAAACAGATAATGGATAAAATTGTAGCAATATATGTAGAATGCAATATAGAACAATCTAAAATGTTTAGCAAGCAGCTAAGTAAGAATAGCAACACTAATGTAATGCCTTTAACCATAAGCGATTTAGAAAAAATGGACAAGGATACTAAAGATAAGATTGAGAGTTCTGAGTTTATAATAACCACCTTCAATCATATTAATGAAGTTACAAATTTAACAGTTGGTCTTAATAAGGAAATTTTAGGAGTTGCCATAACCCCAAACTTAGAACCTATAGTTAAGATTGCTAGATATGGTATAGGTATGAAATTCGGATTTGTGTGCATGTCTGAAGAATTTATGTTTAAGATAAAGGGAGCTTTAGAGAATGCAGGGTTATCTGAGATTGATATAAAATACTCTAACACTACTGATGAGAACGAACTTAAAAACATAATTGAAAAAGCAGATGTAATGATAGTATCCCCAGGCAGATATAAAGATGTTAAAAGAGTGAATTCCAGTAATAAGGAAATAATTAAATTTCTATATAGTCTAGACGATGGCTCAGTAAAAGCGCTTAGATCAAAGATTATTGAAATAAAATTCAAAAAATAATATCTTAAAAAAATAATTAGGAGGCTTTTTGAAAATGGAAAAAAAGACTTTAATTCTAGGAGTAATAGGATCAGATTGTCATGCTGTTGGTAATAAGATTTTAGATTATGCTTTAACGGAAGCTGGATTTAATGTTATAAACATAGGAGTGCTTTCTCCACAGGAGGATTTTATAAATGCAGCTGTTGAAACTAATGCAGATGCCATAATAGTATCCTCACTTTATGGTCATGGAGAAATCGATTGCAGAGGCATGAGAGAAAAGTGTGATGAAGCAGGATTAAATGGTATATTACTTCTCGTAGGTGGAAATATAGTTGTAGGAAAACAAAACTGGGAAGAAGTGTACAACAGATTTAAAGCAATGGGATTTGATAGAGTATATCCACCAGGAACAACACTAGAAACAACAATACATGATTTAAGAGAAGATTTAGGATTATTATAAAACTAATAGGAGTGATATAAGTGGATGCATATTTACTTATAGATTTTGGAAGTACATATACGAAACTAACGGCTGTAGATATAGAGAAAGAAGAAATAATTGCTACAGCTAAAGATATAACTACAATTGAAGATGACATAATGATAGGCTTTGAAAAAGCTTACTTAAAAATAGAACAAATGTTAAAAGATAAAGATGTTAATTTTATAAATAAATTAGCATGCTCCTCAGCCGCAGGAGGACTTAAAATGATAGCTATTGGACTGGTACCAGATTTAACCGCAGAAGCTGCCAAAAGAGCAGCCCTTGGAGCTGGGGCTAGAGTATTAAAAGTATATAGCTATGAATTAACTTTATCTGAAATTGAAGAAATTAAAAATTCAGACTTAGATATTATATTGCTTGCAGGTGGAACTAATGGTGGTAACAAGGAATGCATAGTGCATAATGCAAAAATGCTCGCTGAAAATCAAGTTAAATTACCAATAGTAGTAGCTGGGAATAAAGTAGCAAGTGATGAAATAAGACGAGTATTCACTGAAGCTGAAATGTATTTTAGCATTACTGAAAATGTAATGCCCAAATTAAATGAGTTAAATGTGGAACCAGCCAGAGAAGAAATTAGAAAAGTCTTTATGGAAAAGATAATAGATGCTAAGGGACTTAGGAACGCAGAGGATTTTGTAAAGGGTATTTTAATGCCAACACCAGCAGCTGTTTTAAAGGCTGCAAGGGCACTTAGTGAAGGCAGTGACGAGGAAAGCGGTCTAGGAGACTTAATAATTATTGATATTGGTGGGGCAACTACAGATGTACATTCTATAGCAGAGGGAGAACCTACTAAGGCTGGAGTAAACACAAGAGGCCTAGAAGAACCTTTTGCTAAAAGAACTGTTGAAGGTGACCTTGGTATGAGGTATTCTGCAGTTTCTCTTAGAGAAGCAGCTGGTAGCAGAAAAATGAGAAAATACCTAGGTGACACAGAGAGAAAGATTGATATTGATGCAAATTGTAAATATAGAATAGAACATATAAAAA
>CALJTN010000389.1 GCA_937976175.1 uncultured Clostridiaceae bacterium
CAATCCTAAAATTAACGAAAATATGGCGTCTCTTCCTTCATTAACTTCTATGCATCCTTATCAAAGTGAAGAAACAGTACAAGGGTCCCTGCAATTGATGTACGAACTTAGTGAAAAATTAGCTGAAATAAGTGGCATGGATCAAGTTTCACTTCAACCTGCAGCAGGGGCCCATGGAGAACTTGCTGGACTTATGATAATAAAAGCTTTTCATGAGAACAAAGGAGATTTTAAAAGGAAAAAGATAATAATTCCAGATTCAGCTCATGGAACAAACCCAGCTAGTGCAAATGTTGTAGGGTTTGAAACCGTAGAAATTAAATCTAATGAACAGGGCAACGTAGATTTAAATAATCTGAAAGCTGTATTAAATAATGAAATAGCAGGGCTAATGCTAACAAATCCAAACACCTTAGGGATTTTTGATGAGAATATTAAGGAAATATCAAAGTTAGTGCATGAGGCTGGGGGGCTTGTATATTATGATGGAGCAAATTTAAATGCCATCATGGGCATAGCAAGGCCAGGAGACATGGGCTTTGATGTGGTCCACATGAATATCCATAAAACCTTCTCTACCCCACATGGTGGTGGTGGACCAGGAAGTGGACCAGTGGGAGTTAAAAAAGAACTTATACCCTATCTGCCTGTACCAATAATAGAAAAGAGAGAAGAAAAATTTACTTTAAGTTATGATAAACCTTTATCCATTGGGAAGATAAAAAGTTTTTATGGGAATTTCGGGGTGCTAATTAGGGCTTATTCTTATATACTTTCTATGGGAGCAGAGGGTCTAAAAAAGGCAAGTGAGATGGCAGTCCTTAATGCAAATTATATGAAAAGTAGGCTAAAAGACTATTATTATCTGCCAATTAATAAGGTTTGCAAACATGAATTTGTTTTAGGTGGATTAGAACAGGGACTAAGTGAAGTAACTACCTTAGATATTGCCAAGAGACTCTTAGACTACGGATATCATCCCCCAACCATATACTTTCCTCTAATTGTAGATAATGCAATTATGATAGAACCTACAGAAACAGAAAGTCTGGAAACTATGGATGGGTTTATTGAAGCTATGAGAAGTATTTCAAGGGAAGCAAGAGAAAATCCACAGCTCCTAAAAATGGCTCCCTATAATACTTTGGTTAGAAGAGTTGATGAGGTTCGCGCTGCTAGGAACCCAGTTTTAAAGTATACTAAAACAACTTAACATAACTTCGGGATAGGTAAACTATCCCGAAGTTTATCTATGAAAACATAATTGTTAGACAAGGGGGAAGTAGTCATGGACAAAAACATTGTTATGGA
Organism: uncultured Clostridiaceae bacterium; assembly: GCA_937976175.1. Taxonomy (GTDB): domain Bacteria; phylum Bacillota; class Clostridia; order Clostridiales; family Clostridiaceae; genus Clostridium_AD. Next base: position 1,312 of record CALJTN010000389.1, read on the forward strand.
GATGGATATAGTTATAATTGGTGGGGGTCCAGGAGGGTATGTTGCAGCCATTAGAGCAGCCCAGCTAGGTGCCAAGGTTTGTATTATAGAAAAGGGTGAGCTTGGTGGTACATGTTTAAATAGAGGGTGTATACCTACAAAGGTTCTATATAGAAATGCTGAAGTTTTAAATACTTTAAAGCATATTGATGAATTTGGGATAAAAATTGATAGTTATAGTTTTAGTGTGGAAGAAATTCAAAATAGAAAACATACTATTGTTAATCAATTAGTAAGCGGAGTAGAGCAATTATTAAAGGTTAATAATATTGATATAATCTTAGGAGAAGCTTCTTTAAAAGATAAAAAAACAGTTTCTGTTTTGCTTAAGAGTGGAGACATACAAGAAGTAACAGCCAAGGATATAATTATTGCAACGGGGTCTATTCCATCAATACCTAATATACCAGGGATAACTCTACCGGGAGTATTTACTAGCGAAAATATATTAGAATTTAATGAAGTGCCTAATAATTTAGCTATTATAGGTGGTGGTGTTATAGGTATGGAATTTGCAGGTATATTTAATGCTTTAGGGTCAAAGGTATCTGTCATAGAGTTTTTGCCAAGTGTTCTTGCTCAAATGGATACGGATTTAACGAAGAGATTGACTGTTTCACTTAAAAGAAAAGGTATGGATATTAACACTTTTACAAAGGTAATTAATATTGAAAAGCACAATCAAGAACTAATTATAACTGCAGAAGGCAAAAAGGGGGAAGTTATATTTGTGGTGGATAAAGTGCTGATATCTGTTGGTCGAACCCCTATGACTTTCGGACTCAATATTGAAAATCTAGGTATGGAGCTTGATGGAAAAGCTATTAAAGTAGATGAAAATTATGAAACTAACATTCCAAATATTTATGCCATTGGAGACGTGAATGGAAAAAATATGCTTGCTCATGCCGCATCACATCAAGGTAAAAAAGTTATTGAAAGAATTATGGGATATAATGATTCTCATTCAAGTGAAGTAATACCAAGCTGCATTTTTGTATTTCCAGAGATTGCCTCAGTGGGTATAACAGAAAATGAAGCCAAAGAAAAGGGAATAGAGTATAAAAGTAGTAAGTTTTTATTTGGAGCTAATGGTAAGGCATTAGCACTAGGCGAAGCAGAAGGGCTGGTAAAGGTTATAGCCTCGTCAGAGAATGAAATTCTTGGAGTTCATATAATGGGACCTCATGCATCAGACTTAATTCATGAAGGTACACTGGCTATAAATAATAATATGAAGGTAGAGAACATTGCTGGCATGATACATGCTCATCCAACTCTATCCGAAGCTTTTGAGGAAGCGGTACTAGGATTAAAGGGTGAAGCTGTTCATATGTTACCTACCAAAAAGAGGCGAGAGTAGTAAATAATAACATTAATATTAATCTTGCATTAAAAGTTTGTAATAAAATCTGAAACATTTTCTTAACATGTATAGTCTATTAGATGAAAGAGCACAAAGATGCTTAACTATATTAATAAATTTTACATGGAAATTATAGTGTTGGAGGGATTATTATGAAATTTACAAAGAAAACAATAGCCATATTAACCTTAGGGATATTTGTAACTGGGAATTCTATGCTAGCATCTGCAAATACAATGAGTAGCATAAAGAATAATACTAATTTAAAAATCCAAGAGATTAGTGAGAAGAATTTACTAAGTGATAAGAATCCACAAGTATTGTTTGTCAGTACACAGGGGTTAGTTTCAGATATACAATCCTCAGAGCATGGGTTTCGCTTTACCATTAAAGATAATGAAGGTAATGATAAGATTATACTAAACGTAAATAGTGATACTGAGATAATAAGCACAAAGGATGGTAAGAAATTAAACATAGGAGATGTTAAAACAGGAGCAAAAGTAAAAGCTTATTATGGACCAGCTGTTACTATGAGCCTTCCACCAATGAGTACTGCTAACTTGCTAATTGTTGAGCAGGGTGAAGAAGTAGGATCATGCAATTATGGAATAATTACTGATGTTTCTTTAGTAAAAGAAGGTAAACAGAATAAAGAAATTAAACAAGGTAAAAATAATAAAGAAATCATAGCACTTATGGATAGTGAAATAGACACAAAGCTTATGATAAATGAGAAAACTAAAATTGTAGATAGTAAAACTGGCAAAGTGGTAAGCTACAAAGATATAAAAAAAGGGATTAGAGTGATAGCGTATTATAATATTACTACTAAGAGTATTCCACCTATAGCAACGCCTGAAAAAATTGTAATACTGTCTAATAAAGAGGAGAAAGAATTGAGTCTTTCAGCAACTGGACTCATTAATGATATTAACATCATTGAAGGAAACAAAAATGAGCTTATGATATTTGTTAAAGGAGAAAAGTCTGAAGATAATATCTATAATGATATAAACTTTATTGTAAATCCTAAAACTGAAATTATAAGAGGGAAGAGTGGCGGTAAGTTAACAATAGAGGCAATTAAAAGCGGTGCAAAGGTGAAAGTTTACTATGATGGTGTGCTTGCCAAAAGCTTGCCGCCAATAGGAGTTGCTAAAAAAATAGTTGTTTCAGATGTAGAGTATGAAATGGGTACAACGGGAACCATAGACAATATTTATACATCAGAAGATAAAAAAGAGAGCAGAGTAGAAATAAAAGGTGAAAAATTAGGAGAGAATGGCTTTGATAATGTTGTTCTTAATATAAGTGAAAAAACTAAGATTATAGATTTTAAAACAGGTAAGGAGCTTAAAATAGAGGATATTAAGAAGAGCTCTAAAGTTGTAGCGTATTATAGCGGAAAGCTAACCAAAAGTATACCACCCATTGGATTTGCAGAAAAAATAGTTATAATAAAGCAATAGAGTACAAAGAAGTTTACAAAGAAGTTTAAGGATTGGCAGTTTATCTGCCAATCCTTTTTTATAAGCAGGGACAGGTAACAACTATTGATTGAATGATAAAATATAAAGGTCAATTGATACTTGCCCATAGATAACTATTGCTATAAAATATATAATTAAGATGTAACTCTTTAAGAGGATGAGTTCTCAAGAATTACAACCTTCTTAGGATAAGCAACTGCCGCTTATAGAAGGTGGTAGACTCGAAGTTTCGAAAATGTTGTTAAAGAGTATATTAATAAGTTTAGATGATTAGAATAGATAGTTGATAATTATCATATATTATGAAAATGATAAGGAGGAATAAAAATGAGATTGTTGCTTACAAATGATGATGGTATAAGTGCAAAAGGTATATATGCTTTAGCAAAAGAACTTGAAAAAAACCATGAAGTAATCATTATAGCACCAGATAATGAAAGAAGTGCCTGTGGACACTCAATAACGCTTACAAGACCACTTATGGTGAGAGAGGTTAAGCTTACAGGCTTGAAATCAAAAGCTTTTAGCGTAGATGGAACGCCAGCAGATTGTGTAAAAATTGCAATTGACAAGCTTATTGATGAAAAAATAGATATGGTAGTATCAGGTATTAATAAAGGTTTGAATTTAGGGACAGATGTTTTATATTCTGGTACAGTTTCTGCAGCCATTGAAGCGGCTATTTATAAAATACCTTCCATGGCAATTTCTATGGATGTTAAGAATAATATAGAAACTTACGAAACAGCAGCAAGGTATGCGGGAGAAATATTGCTAAGAGCAAAAGAGAATAATATAAAGAATGATATTGTGTTAAATGTAAATATTCCCTTACTAAAAGAGAGCGAAATAAAAGGAATTAAAGTATGCAAAATTGGTAGTAGGTTGTATAACAACTGTTACATAGAAACTATTGGAGAAGATGATGAGACTAAGTATGAAATTAAAGGTGAAGTGAAAGATATTCATGTGGAAGATTCCGACACAATATATTTTAAAGAGGGTTATGTTACTGTAACGCCACTTCATTATGATTTAACTAATTTTAAAATATTAAAGGATGTAAGTGAGTGGTTTTAACTTTTACAATATGCTTTAGACTGTTGGTAGACTATCAGCAGTCTTTTGTAAAACAATTGGGGACGGTTAACAATTATTTTACTTGTATTTTACTATAAGCTCTCCATGGAGACTTATGTAAATATGCGATTTAACATATTTATGAATCTCCTATCTTAATTATTTTTATGTTATAGACTGATAAAGCATTGTATTTTGTAAGCTTGTCCAGTTTGAATCTACTAAGATGCTTATCTGCTGTTTAGGAAATTTTTACTTATTGCAATGGTTTTTAGGACAAGTAAAAAATAAAATAAGGTTTAATGATTTTGCTTAAATTAAGTATTAAACCTAACATTAAAGCTTAAATAAGCAAAATATTATTAAGAATAGAGTTTAATAAAGTCCTCAATAATATTTTCAAATTTTTCATCTGTTCCAATTAAGTCTATCCCAATAGTGCTTAATTTCGATACTCGGGCCTGTGTAATATTTCCAAGTACATTACATATATCTCTGGATTTAAAGTTACAGAGGCTCCTCATTAAGACAACTGCTAATGCTTTAGCATGTACAAGCTTTCTACTATACTTCATATAAAGCTGAAACTTTGATATATTCATTTTAGAGGCTATAAATTCTATTATGTCTTCAAGCTTAAAGTTTCGTACAAGTATTATTCTTTCGCTATTATACTCTGTTTTTTCATTTTGAAATTCAATTTCTTCCTTTAATTTCTCCTCATTACACCTAAAAATAAGATTATAATAATTTTTTATTGCACTTTCAAGAGTATTTCCGAAAAGGCTCATAACAAATCCGTAGTCAACTAAGCTAAAGCTATCACGTCGTTTACCTACAAATATTCCTAGGCTTGAAAAGGCATATTTTTCAGGGCAAGTTTTATAGCACGCTATATCAGTAGGATTATTATGTACATATAGAGATACTGTCTTTAAGTATCTTTCATTTTCAATGATTTTGCTCTTAAATCTACCTTTAAAAAGAGGCCCTTCTCTTTTGTACTTTCGGTTAAAATACATTGCATAGGAAAAATTTATACAGTGCATTACTTTTGATATGTCAGCACCATTAGAATCAATTAATAAATGTGAATGATTATCCATAAGGCAATATCCGTAAAGTTTGAATTTATACAACTCTTTATACTTCTTTATAAGGGATAAATATTTTTTCTTATCTTCATCTTCCTTAAATAAATCTACCTCACTAATACTTTTACACATAATATGAAATATAGCATCATCTGCTTTTAATCTTGCTCTTCTCGCCATAAAAAATTACCTCTCCATAAAAACTTTTTTCTAAATTCTTGACTATGAGCGAAATTTTAATTCATGATTTCAAGTTAATAATTAAAATAGTTGATAACTGTCCCTAGAAGTTCTCGCAAGTCCCCGGTTATTTTTACAAATTATTGTGTAAATATTGACAAGCAATATTGGACATTATATAATGA
>CALJTN010000390.1 GCA_937976175.1 uncultured Clostridiaceae bacterium
ACAAAAAGTAGCTATTAAAAAATGCTACCTATGTCTGTATGATAAACCAACAATACATATTACTGATAAGGCATTTCCACTACCACAGAAAGTTAAATTGTTTTTGTGTTACCATGAGAAAAATGACACATCCACAGAGTACTTTACTAGCCAAGAAATGCTACCAGATAAATACTTGTGTTTAGAAGAGAGAAGCGAGCTTCTGTTTATGCCACTATTTGTTTCCAATCTACATTTTGGGTATATTGTTTTTTCTATAGATGACCTCCATGAAAACGTTTTTGAGAGTCTATGCGAACAGATTAGCCATTCATTAAATAGGCAACTACTACTTAATGAAAGAAAGAAAGCAGAAGAAGAACTACAGATTGCTGTTAAAAAACTAGAAAAATACAATCGCGAATTACATACTCTCTCTATTATTGATGACTTAACAGGTCTATATAACAGAAGAGGCTTCTATATACAATGTGATAAACATTATAAATGGGCTTCTTTAAACAATGAAAGTCTTATCCTATTTTATGGTGATTTAGATGGGTTAAAGAAAATTAACGATAACTTTGGCCATAAAAGTGGTGATGAAGCACTGATAGCTGCGGGGAAACTGCTACAAAAATCTTTTAGAAACTCAGATGTTCTTTGTCGTTTGGGAGGGGATGAATTTACGGCACTAGCTACTAATATTTGTTCCAATGATACATTAAAAGTAATATTAGATAGAATAGAGTCCAGTTTCAAGCAATTTAATGAGAGTGAAAGTTTACCTTTTGATATATCTATAAGTATTGGTTATTCCATATACGGACCTAATTCAAAACTCTCTTTTGATGAATTAATGCAGCAGGCTGATGATAGATTATATGAGGAAAAGAAACTAAAAAGAAGTAGACGGTAAGGAGCACTATAAATATAACACCTCAATCTTCATGAAACATTAAAAAAGTGAAGATTGAGGTGTTTTTTTTCTTTTAATTTTCACCTCTCTTGTTATATTCATTATATTTCTGACTCATCTATGAAAAGATTTTTTAAAGTAGTAAGATCAGATTCATAATTCAAATTAGTAAAGATATCCATACCCTTACAATGATCTCTCCATTTTTTTTCTTCTATATAATGCATTTTACTGCTTCTAATTACATCAAGGAGCTTAAAATTATTTTTAATTAGCTCCCTTTCAAAGGTACTAATCATGTCTATAGAATAAAAAGCATAAAGTGGCTCAATATACTTAGAATTATAAGAGACAACTCCTTCTACGTTTTCACTTTTTATAAGTTCCATCATATACTTTATGTAATCTAAATTTATTACAGGCATATCGCAGGCTATAATAAAAACATATTTAGAGGTAGCAGTTTTTAGAGCTGTATGAATAGCTCCTATGGGACCTGAATTTGCTATTATATCTTTAACTAATATATATTTAGTATCTCTAAAGCGTTCTAAATCATTTGATACTAAGATTATATCTTCAAAAACCTCCTCCAAGCTCTCTGCAATAATTTCCAATAGAAACTTATGCTTAACTTTAATTGTGCATTTATCAAAGCCCATTCTACTACTTTTCCCACCACATAAAATTACTGCAGAGCCAAAGTCCTTCAATAGTGTCCTCCTTACGAAATATTGTTAAAATCCTGGCGGTAACGTCAGCATTTTTACTAAGTTAATAGTTATGCCTAATTTATTAATGTCATTAATTAACTACATTAATTGATGTGGTACATACATTTACACGTATTCAACAGTTGCTACTTCTATTAAATATTCATTTTTTAGTGGAGTAAAAAGAACATCATATCCTACACTAGCAAAAGGGCCAGTTCCCATATTAAAAGGCATAGTGTTATACTATATATAAATTTACAGTTCAATATACTTTTATAATTCCATATTAGTATGCATATTCCTGCATGAAATTATAATTTAGATTGTTAATATATAAACAACCTATTCGAATTGAACTTTTACAATAGTTAAAGAATAATACAGGAATTGCACTAAATTATCATGAATGTTTTTTTGTTTTTATACTGTTATAATAAGAATAGAAGATTAGTCTGTAGAAAAATTAAAAGATTGGAAGGGGATTATTATGAAAAAAATATTTGCACCTGGATGTGCCTTGATGATTTATAAACCTGAGCTAGGGACAAAAATGCTGGAATTTATAAATAGTGACTTAGGGGATATAGATGAACATCTAATTTGTTGTAGGCATGAACCGAATTTGGACAAGGGTACACAAATAATAAATACCTGTGCTGGTTGTGATAGACGGTATAGAGAACTATATGAAGGAATAACAACAATTTCACTTTGGGAGGTATTAGCTAAGAGTAAGACATTCCCATTCCCAGATTACAAAGGTAAGGAAATGACTATACTAGATGCATGCCCTACGCGAGATCAAGATAGAGTACATAATGCAGTAAGAGAGTTATTAAAAAGAATGAACATAGTATTGGTAGAACCGGAAAAAACGAGAACAAAGGGTACTTGCTGTGGAGACAGCTTTTATGGCGTCCTTCCTGTAGAGCAAGTTAAGGAGCAAATGAAAAAACGTGCTCAAGAGATGCCGACAGAGGAGGTTGCTGTTTATTGTGTTTCTTGCACTAAATCAATGTATATAGGAGGCAAAAAACCAAGATATTTAGTAGATCTTCTATTTGGAGAAGAAACAATTATAGGTATTTTTGAGCCAGATGAGTGGCATGAGCAGATTAATAATTTTATAAGTGAACATTAGAAACTAGTAGCCAGTTTATAGTTTTTTATATAAATTGGCTACTATAATTTTTTGAAGGAGTAGTATCTTCCAAAATGTTGTTAAAATATATCTCTAAACTGTGACATGTGAGTAATTACATATTCCATACAGCCCATACCCATTGCAAAGAAGGATAATAATATTATTAGGATTATTGCGCTGAAATCATATTTCATTACTTCTTCCTTATTAATTAAGTAGGTAGCAATAATTTCAATTCCAAGTAAAACTAAAATCAGGGGCCACAGTGAAGCTATTCTTAAATAACTAATACTTGGATACATCAAACGTAACAAAAACATTATTCCAAAGATGACCAATACTATTCCTGTGGTAAAGGTTCCTACTCTACGTCCTTTAATCATTGGTATCACACTCTCTTTTCTTACCCATAATAAGTTTTGCACCTAGGATAATTATTGCAACACCTATGATTATCTGAGGAGCTACCCTTGTTACAGAATAGATAACGTTATATACTGCATCAGGCATATATCTAGATAAGCTATGTAGCATATTATTCCATATTAAGTAACCACCAAGAAGTAAAAGTAGAATGCCTGTAAACAATTCGTGTCTTTTGAATATACTTTTATCTATTTTTACAAGTTCATTAAGAGAAAATAAATAATTATCCTCTATAAGTAAAAATTCTTCCTCTGTTGAATAACGCTTGTTTATAGAATCGAAAAAGGAATAAAACCAAATCAGTGGTAGAGCAAAGAGTAGAGGTCCTATATTAAGCCAGCTAGAAAGAAATATTATAAAGAGAAATGCTGCCATAAGCGATAACCCCATTTTCATAAAGCCCATATACATATGACCTGCACCAGGCACAAGTGAAAAAATAAAGGTAAGGAATTTATTTTTTTTGCTTTTCATTGTTAAAAACCTCCATGTTAATTAATTTTTGAGAGAAATCATTTAGACTTTTATTAATTGTATTTATAGTTCCTAAACTTATTGTGGGCACAGTTAATGTTTTGACTTTTGTATTGGCCACAAAGTTTAATGCATTAGAAAAAACGAACATTAATGCTATACTTGCGGCTATTGCAACCCGAAGAGAATAAAACACAAACTGAGTATTACTTTCTTTTTTCTTTTTAATTTTGCTTAGTATTTCCGCCTCAAAGCCTAAAGGAGCTTCCACAAGTTCATTATCGTCGAAACTATTAGCTAGGGCATCAGCGCAGCCTTCACAATGGCAAACATGCTCTGATATTAAAACTAATTCATAATCGCTTAGGGAGCCTTCTTTAAGACTCTTTAGCGATACTTTAGTTAAGTGCCCATTTTCTTTAAATAATGTATTACTCACATAAACTCCTCCTTCCATAAAACTTTCAGCAGTTTTTTTGATCTATAAAGATGGGTTTGTAGTGTTTTCAAACTTTTACCTGTATCCTTTGCCATAGCAGATAGTTTGATGTCTTCACAAAAATAGTTTACGGCTACTGACCTATAGGGCTCTTTTAATTTCTTACATAAACTATAAATTTTTTCATTGTTATGTTTTTTTAATAAAGAATCCTCTGGGGTATCTCCTTTATCTTTTAAACATTCATAATCTTCATCAGATAAGCTATCAATTGCTCTTGTAGGGCTTTTAAGAAAATCTTTGCACTTATTTGTAGCAATTGTTGTAAGCCAGGCCTTAAAATTTACTCCATCAAATTTACTATAGTTCGTGTAGGCAGACAAAAAAGTTTGTTGTGCCAAATCCTCTGCATCAAAATAATTTTTTGTAAAGGATAGACAAATAGTAATGATTAGACGTTCATATTGTTTTATATAGTTTGCAAACTGTTCGTTTTGAATAATCATCACCCCTTTTTATCCTTACACTAAATATAACGATTAAGAAAGATAAAGCACTTCAACTTTAAAATAAATATATTATTAATTGAAATAAAATAGAGCGAGCTGTGCTTGTTATTAATACTTATTATAAAGTACAACTAGCACTCACAAAAACTAAATTGATACATATATTAAAATTGATATATGTATCAATTTAGTTTTAATAATTTAGGAAAGGTTGGTTTATCTTGTCGATATTTATAAGAAATCCCTATGATAGATTGGAATGCGGTATAAAAAAGGAGCGGTGTTATAGAAACAATTTGCCAGACTACAGATTCATTGTTATGGCAGATTCAAGGGGGAAGGATGAGGGTATAAATGAAGAAATATTTAGAAATATACTTGAGGAAATAGTTGAGCTATCCCCTCAGCCTAATTATATTATTTTTCCTGGAGATCTTGTATCTGGAAGTAGAAAACCAGAGAAACTCAGAGCGCAACTACAAAAATTCAAGGCGGTGTTTTCAGATTACTTTCCCATTGAAATACTACTTCCTACTGTAGGAAATCATGAAGTAAGTAGTGAACCAGAGGATGACAGCAGAGAAAAAATCTTTGCAGAAGTTTTTCCGGAATTTAAAGCAGATGAATTTTTAATGGGTTATAATCGAACTGTATACTATGTGGATATTGGTAACGTAAGGCTCATAGTTCTGAATTCGTATCATCCTGGTGCCAGTAATCAAATCACTGGAGATCAGCTTCAGTGGTTTAAAAAAGTATCAAGAGGAATGCAGCAGCATAAGCTAGTTTTTGTACATTCACCTGCTTTCCCAACTGGACATCATATTGAATCAGCATTAAATCGATTTCCGGAGCAAAGAGATAGATTTTGGAATGTAGTAGATAAGAATGGTGTGGACCTATTATTTGCAGGACATGAGCATAATTACTCTAGGAGGTTAATCGACAGCTCCTTTAGTACAGAGGAGTATAAATATATTCGAGAAGTTAATCAGGTAATCACAGGTGGTGCAGGAGCCCCGCTACGAGATGTCTTTGAGGATGATAAAGGTATTATTGTGCCACCGAAACCTGTATACCATTATGTAATAGTAGATGTGCATGGAAATAATCTTAAAATAACAGCAGTGTCCCTTGGGGGAGACATAATAGATAAATTTACTATTTAGATAGAGTTTGATAAGAGTAAATTAAGGCAGAATAGATTTGGAAACTAAGGTTACGGTAGACATGAATCTAAAAAAATGAAAGTCAAATTCATAAGAAACACACACTAACATTTTTGTGTGTGTTTTTTACTTATGCATTAATTGTAAATAGGTAATATATCCTCCTTATCACTCATAAAGCTCTTTAGTGAAACATGAAGTTCCTTTTTATTATTCACAGAAGCGTAAAATATTTCATCTACGCTTTTAACCCCAAGAGTAGTTAGTTGCTGGTTAAGCCAGTCTTCTGAAAGATTTATGCTGATTAAAAAAAAAATAAAAAATTTAGGTAAAAACCTTTACATGATAATTAAGATGTGCTAAACTGTCGTTAATGAACTTGCATGCAAGTATACAAGAGTTCAAGAGTGCAAGAATTTCAGTGTAAGTGCAAAGATGAATTTAGTATTTCCTAAAAAAACTTTATGTGTTAAAGTGAAATCGAATTCAAATTTAGTAAGTAGGTGTTAATATGAACAATCAACAATTTAAAAGTATGAACAGTGATGAGATTTATCTTGCACTAAAGGAAGATATCCTTAACCTAAAACTCTACCCAGGTCAACTTATTAGTGAAAATGAGCTTTCAAAACAGTACAATGTTTCCAGAACGCCAGTAAAAACAGCCTTTTTAAGACTGAGCAGTGAGAAGTTTATAGAAATTGTACCTCAAAAGGGGACCTATGTGACGCTGCTTGATATGGACTTAATAAAGGAAATAATATACATGCGTACTGTACTTGAAACTACAGTTATAAAGGATATTTTTGAAAAGATTGATGATGAACTAATGAATAAGCTTTCAGAAAATCTTGAAAAACAGAAGAAGATAGTTGAAAAGCCAATGGTTGATCCAAAAGAATATTATAAGGCTGACAGTGAGTTTCACTCTATTTGCTTTGATTTTGCAGGAAAAACGAAACTATGGAAAATAATACAGGAATTTCAGGTTTATTACACAAGATTCAGAATGCTTGATATAGTTGCGGTGGGAAGTTTTGATAAGTTATATAAAGAACATTGTGAATTATTTGAAGTTATCAAACATCGTGATAAGGAAAAGTTAGATGAGCTTATGCATCATCATCTTCATGGAAACATCAATAGACTTGGAGATAAGATTTACAATGAATTAAAGCACTATTTTATTTAAAAAATTTTAACTATTAAGCAATAGCTATAGTAATAATTATACAAACTACAGGGGGTAACAATGGATATAAGATATGGAGCAAATCAGATTGATACAAAAAACTATGATACTGAAAGATTAAGAGAAGAATTTTTAATTGAGAAACTCTTCATTGCAGACGATATTTCTGCAACATACTCACACATTGACAGAATAATCGTTATGGGAGCTATGCCAGTATCACAGGTAATAAACCTTGAGAAAAACATAGACTGTGAAAAAAATCTTGGAGTTAACTACTTCTTAGAACGTCGTGAACTTGGAATTATAAATATTGGTGGTTCTGGTATAGTAACAGTAGATGGGGAAGAATATAACCTTGAGAGATTAAATGGGTTATACATAGGAAAGGAAAGCAGAAATGTAACCTTTAAAAGTGATGATTCCTCAAATCCTTCAAAATTTTATATCTGCTCTACACCAGCACATGCAAAGTTTGAAACTAGACTTATAACACTTGAAACAGCAAATAGAGTTGAACTTGGAAGCTTTGAAACATCAAATAAACGTGTAATATATCAGTTTATACATCCAGATGTTCTTGATACTTGCCAATTATCAATGGGATGTACTGTTCTTGATACAGGATGTGTATGGAATTCAATGCCATGTCACACTCACGAGAGAAGAATGGAAGTATATATGTACTTTGATTTAAGTGAGGACAACATATTATTGCACTTAATGGGAGAACCTCAAGAGACACGCCATATTGTAATGAAAAATGAGCAAGCAGTAATATCACCAAGTTGGTCTATACATTCAGGCTGCGCCACAAGTAACTACTCATTTATATGGTCAATGGCAGGAGAAAATAGAACCTTTACCGATATGGACCACATTAAAACAAGTGATCTACGTTAAGTATTAAATTAATATAAATATAAATATAAATTGGAGGGAAAAACAAATGAAAAAAAGAATTTTATCAGCAGTATTAGCAGCATCAATGGTGATTTTAGGTGGTTGCGGTGCAAAGACAGGTAGCACAGGAGACAAGGTGGAAACAAAGGTAATTAAGGTAGCGTTTAACCAAGCAGAGACTCATCCACAGTATAAGGCTCTTCAAGGGTTCAGTGATAAAATTAATGAAAGAACTAACGGAGCATACAAAATTGAGATTTTTGCAAATGAATTACTAGGACCACAACGTGAAACCGTTGAACTTGTTCAAACAGGCGCTGTTGGAATGTCTATAGTTTCAAACAGTCTTATAGAAAACTTTAACAAGAAATTTTCAATATTAGGTCTTCCATATATATATGATAGCAAGGAACATCAAAATGCCATATTTACAGATGATGCTATTGTAGGTGACTTATTTAAATCAACAAAAGACCAAGGATTCCAAGTTTTAACTGCTTTTCATGCAGGTGTAAGAAATGTTTATACTAACAAAGCAATAAATAAACCCGAAGATTTAAAAGGTTTAAAGATTAGAATTATGGAAAGTGATACTAATGTTAAGATGATGAAATACATGGGTGGTGTTGGTACTCCTATGGGTCAGGGTGAAGTTTACACAGCTATTCAATCAAGTGTTATTAATGGTGGAGAAAACAATGAGCTTATTTATGCTAACATGAAGCACTTTGAAGTTGCAAAATATTATTCATATACAAAGCATCTTATGATTCCTGACTTTTTAATAATAAACAAAGATCTTTATGAAGGTCTGTCAGCTGAACACAAAGCAATATTTGATGAAGAAATTAAAAGTGCTACAATTGCTGAACTTGAACTTTGGGATGTTGACGCTGAAGCTGCAATTAAGACAGCAAAGGACGCAGGAGTGCAGTTTTCATATCCTGATATAAAGTTATTCCAAGAAAAGGTTAAGCCACTTCACGAAGAACTTACAAAGGACGCTGAATATAAGGAACTTTATAATAAAATAAGAGCAAAAGCTGAAACACTAAGTAAGTAGTTTTGTAGGTATCATGAAATATCATAGGGAGTGAATAAAATGGAAACTATAAGAAAATATGTAGACAAGATTATTGAGTTTATATGTATTAGTTTTGTTGGCATAATGACAATCCTTGTAACATGGCAAGTTATCACTAGGTATGTTTTCAAAAGCCCAAGTGCAGTTACTGAACAAACCTCTAAATATATGTTCGTATGGCTTGTACTTTTAGGTGCAGCATATGTATTTGGAAAAAGAGAACATATGTCTATGGTATTTATAAAGGATAAATTCACTGGACGTGCTGCGGTAACTGTGGACATCGTAGTAGAACTTATCGTAATTGCCTTTGCTTTAGGAATACTTGTTTTTGGAGGATATAAGAATACTCTACTTACAATGAGCCAGAGTGACTCTGCACTTCCGATTACCATAGGTATGATATATGTAATGCTACCTATAAGCGGATTACTTACTGTGTTCTACGGAATATGTAATATTTTTAAAATTGCTAAGGGCTTCTCAAAAGAAGAAGCTCTTAAGACAGAATAACACAACAAAGTGGGAGTTGATTAAATGGACTTAGCAACGCTTTCTGGGATAATTATGTTGATTGCTGTTCCCGTGTTTCTTTTAACTGGGGTACCTATAAGTATTAGTATAGGACTTGGATCAACCCTTGCAATGGTCTCTCTTTTGCCATTAGAAAATGCAATGATAACGGCATCTCAGAGAGTCTTTACAGGAGTTAATTCATTTTCTCTTCTTGCAATTCCATTTTTTATACTTGCGGGTATAATAATGAATAATGGTGGTATAGCAAGAAGACTGGTAAACTGCGCAAAGGTCTTAAGTGGAAGATTACCTGGAGCCTTGGCACAAACAAACGTTGTCGCCAATATGCTCTTTGGGGCAATTAGTGGTTCTGGTGTGGCGGCAGCAGCTGCCATTGGTGGAACAATGAGTCCACTTCAAGAAAAGGAAGGCTATAGTAAAGTGTATAGTGCTGCTGTAAATATTGCTTCAGCACCTACAGGAATGCTTATACCTCCAAGCAATACATTAATAGTTTATTCAACAGTTGCCGGTGGGGTGTCAATTTCAGCACTTTTCATGGCAGGATATCTTCCGGGGGTACTTTGGGGCCTCGGTGTCATGATTATTGCTGGTATTTTAGCCAAAAAGCTTGGGTATCAGAGTGCAGAAAGGCCAACCTTTAAACAGGGACTTACGGTATTTATTGATGCTATACCTAGCTTACTTCTTATAGTTATTGTAATCGGAGGTATACTTAAGGGTGTGTTTACAGCAACAGAAGGTTCAGCCATCGCAGTTGTGTATTCATTAATATTATCCTTTGTATATAAAAGCTTAAAGGTTAAGGATCTTCCTAAAATATTCATGGACACAGCAAAGATGACTTCAATTGTTATATTTATGATTGGCGTATCATCTATAATGTCATGGGTTATGGCATTTACAAAGATACCAACCCTTATAGCCAATGGCCTTCTTAGTCTAACAGATAATACTATAATAATACTTCTTATAATGAATGTTATATTACTTATAGTTGGAACCTTTATGGATCCAACACCGGCAGTGCTTATTTTTACACCAATATTCCTTCCAATAGTAACAAGTTTTGGGATGCATCCTGTGCATTTTGGTATAATGCTGGTTTTCAATCTTTGCATAGGTACCATTACACCACCAGTTGGGCCTATACTCTTTACTGGATGCAGGATTGCAAATTTAAAAATTGAAGAGGTAATAAAACAATTAATGCCATACTTTGCAGTTACCGCAGCTATATTATTGATTGTAACATTTGTGCCTGCACTGTCAATGACTATACCGAAATTGTTTAATCTATTGTAAGATTGCGGAGAAATTCTCTTTAGTCGTGAAATTCAAAGAATTTTATCTTTGAATTTCGTGACTAAAAAATAAAACAGAGATTTGCATAAAAATTGTGATGTGATATGAGTAAGTTAAAAATAATAAACTTTAGGAGGAACTAATAATATGAGTACAAATATAAATGAATTTTCAATGGACTTTTTTTCATTAAAGGGCAAAGTAGCAATAGTTACTGGAGGTAATACTGGCCTTGGACAAGGTTATGCAGTGGCACTGGCAAAAGCTGGTGCAGATATTTTTATTCCTACTTATGATACTAATTGGGATGAAACTAGAGCTCTAGTAGAGGCAGAGGGAAGAAAAGTTGGTTTTTTTCAAGCTGATTTATCAAAAAGAGATGAAATTACTGCAACTGTAGAAGCTTGCGTAAAAGAATTTGGCAGAGTTGATATTCTAGTAAATAACGCTGGAACTATAAGAAGAGCACCACTTCTTGAGTACAAAGATGAGGATTGGAAAGCAGTTTTAGATATAAACTTAAATGCAGTTTATTATTTAAGCCAAGATGTTGCAAAGATAATGGTTAAGCAAGGATCTGGAAAAATTATAAACATAGCATCTATGCTTTCATTCCAAGGTGGAAAGTTTGTTCCTTCCTATACAGCAAGTAAACATGGTGTAGCTGGAGTAACTAAAGCCTTTGCAAATGAGCTTGGAGATAAAAATATTCAAATTAATGCTATTGCACCAGGATATATAGCAACAGAGAATACAGCACCAATTAGAGCAGATGAAGCAAGAAATGCAAGTATTTTAGATAGAATACCAGCAGGCAGATGGGGACATCCATTTGATGTAATGGGAACAGTTGTATACTTAGCTGGTAGAGGTTCAGACTATGTTAATGGTCATATTTTAGCTGTAGATGGCGGATGGTTAGTAAGATAATTTAAGTGAATCTAGTTTATTAATTGAAGCAAAAAAGGTAAATTAGTGGAGGTGCCAAAATGAATGAACTAATTAAGAAAATAGGTAATATTGGTATAGTGCCAGTTATTAAAATAGACAATGCAGAAAACGCAGTTCCCCTTGCAAGGGCTTTATATGAAGGAGGTATTCCCGTTGCAGAGGTAACTTTTAGAACAGCTCATGCCAAGGAAGCTATAGAAAGAATTGCAAAAGAACTTCCAGACATGATAGTTGGAGCTGGAACGGTGCTTACAACTGAGCAGGTTGATATTGCAATTTCAGCTGGGTCGAAATTTATAGTAAGTCCAGGTTTTAATCCTACAGTTGTAAAGTATTGTATTGAAAAAGATATTTGTATAATTCCAGGTTGTGTAAATCCATCTGATATTGAAAGAGCAATAGAGCTTGGACTTGAAGTTGTTAAGTTCTTCCCAGCAGAGGCTTATGGTGGAATCAACACAATTAAAGCACTTTCAGCACCCTATACAAAAATGCTGTTTATTCCAACAGGTGGAATAGATCCTTCAAATCTTAATAACTACCTTTCCTTCAATAAAATTGTTGCATGTGGTGGAAGCTGGATGGTGAATGAAGACTTAATAAACAATGGGGAATTTGATAAGATTAAAGAGCTTTCAAGCAAAGCAATAGAGCATATGCTTGGCTTTGAAATTGCCCATGTTGGTATAAATATGAATACTTCAGAGGAAGCTCACTGCGTAGCAGATACTTTTAGTGATATTTTTGGATTTACAAAGAAGGAAGGAAATAGCTCAATCTTTGCTGCTTCCTTTATAGAGGTACTTAAGTCACCTTTCCTTGGAACCAATGGACATATTGCAATTAGAACAAATTCAGTAGAGAGAGCTGTATTCCACCTTAAACTTAAAGGCGTTGAATTTAATGAAGAAAGTGCTAACTATGATTTGAATGGAAATCTTCAAACAATATATTTAAAAAAGGATGCAGGTGGATTTGCAATGCATCTTCTACAAAAGAAGTGAGGTTAAAATTATGGCGAAAGTTATTACATTTGGAGAAATAATGCTTAGACTTGCACCAGAAGGATATTATAGATTTGCTCAGTCAGAGAGCTTTGGAGCTATTTATGGTGGAGGTGAGGCTAATGTTGCAACATCACTTTCAAATTTTGATATAGATGCAGCTTTTGTAACAAAGCTTCCAAAACATGAAATTGGGCAAGCAGCAGTTAATACATTACGTAAATATGGAGTTGATACTTCAAAGGTTGTTCGTGGTGGAGATAGAGTAGGGATATACTTTCTTGAAAAGGGTGCATCACAAAGACCTTCAAAGGTTATTTATGATAGAGCTCATTCCTCCATTGCAACAGCTACAAAGGAAGACTTTAATTGGGATGAAATATTTGAAGGAGCAGAGTGGTTCCATTTTACAGGAATAACACCAGCCCTTGGAGAAAATGTTGCAGATATATGCCTTGAGGCTTGCAAAGCAGCAAAATCAAAGGGTATCATAATAAGCTGTGACCTCAATTACAGAAAAAACTTATGGACAACAGAGCAAGCGGGAAGAACCATGGGAACACTTATGAAATATGTTGATGTATGTATTGCCAACGAAGAAGACGCTGAAAAGGTGTTTGGAATAAAAGCAGATGATACTGACATTTCAGGTGGCAAACTAAGCCATGATGCATATAAAGCTGTTGCTAAAAAACTTGCAGAAAGATTTGAATTCTCAAAGGTTGCAATTACACTAAGAGGTTCAATTTCAGCAAGTGATAATAACTGGGCTGCAATGTTATTTGATGGAGAGGAATACTTCTTCTCAAAGAACTATAATGTTCATATTGTGGACAGAGTAGGTGGCGGAGATAGCTTTGGTGCAGGACTTATATATGGAGCTATCAGTGGAATGTCCTCACAAGAGATGCTTGAGTTTGCTGTGGCAGCAAGTTGCTTAAAGCACTCAATAGAAGGAGATATTAATCATGTATCTGTAGCTGAAGTTAAAACCCTTGCAGGTGGAGACGGATCAGGTAGAGTTCAAAGATAATAAGTAATGTTTATAATTTTTTCACCCTCAATATCCACCTTAATCTTTAGGAACCATTAAAAAATTAAAGATTAAGGTGGTTTTTTATGCCTAGAAAGGCAACAAAAGTAGCTATGAGAAAATTGGTGTAAAAGTAAGCAATAAAATAAATTCGGTGGCACCTTGGTTGCCATTAGCATCGTAGGAGGAAGTATTATGGATGTTGTAACTTTTGGGGAATCTATGGTTTTATTTGATCCTGATTCAACGGGGCCATTAAGATATGTTCAAAACTTTAATAAATCTATTGCAGGTGCAGAGTCAAATGTGGCCATTGCACTTGCTAGGCTAGGGCACAAGGTTGGTTGGTTTTCAAAGCTTGGAAATGATGAATTTGGGAGATACATACAATCCATCATCCGTGGAGAAGGGGTTGATGTATCAAACGTGATTTTAGACACCGAAAAGAGTACAGGAATATTATTTAAGGAAAGGTTTATGCATTCCAATCCTAATGTATATTATTATAGAAGAGATTCAGCAGCAAGCACTTTAAAAGCAGAAGAAATAGATGCCTCTTATATAAAAAATGCAAAAATACTTCATATAACTGGTATTACACCAGCACTTTCAAGCAGCTGCAGAGAAACAGTGTTTAAGGCAATTGAAATAGCAAAGAAAAATAATGTACTGGTATCCTTTGATCCAAATATAAGATTAAAATTATGGAGTGAAAGCGAAGCCATACCTGTGTTACTAGAAATAGCAAAAAAAGCAGACATATTGTTTCCAGGAATAGAAGAAGGGGAAATGCTTCTTGGATTAAATACTCCTGAAGAAATTTCTAAAAAATTCATGGATATGGGCTGTAGAATAGTCGCAGTTAAGCTTGGGAAAAAGGGTTGTTATATATCTAATAAAGAAGAAGCATACTATGTAAGTGGATATACCATAGAAAACCCACAAGATACAGTAGGTGCAGGGGACGGATTTGCAGCCGGATTTCTTTCAGGGTTACTACGAAAGTTAAGCCTAAAAGAATGTGCTCAATATGCAAATGGGGTAGGTGCAATGGCAATACTAGTCAAGGGAGATATGGAAGGATATCCAGATTTTGAACAGCTTATGGCGTACATTGGTAAGAAGAAAATTATTGAAAGATAATATACTAAGTAATTCCTTAGATATAAAAAAGTAAAAAGAGCACATTCTATCTACACAATTATATAAGTAGAGATGGAATGTGCTTTTTACAATTTGCCACTTGCCACTTGGGTGGCACTTAATGCTATAATATATTTATGAAAAAATCCAACATATATGAGGAGTTCTAGAATGAATAAAATGTTCAATGGGGATATTATTCAGCTTTTTTATTTTAATAATTTAAGATATAATGCCTTAACTAAAGAACAGAAGGAATGTGTCTATTCTTTAAAAAATAAGGTGTTAAATCATCTGCCCCTAGTGGGAAGCTTTTGTGATTCTAAGTGCATAATGGGTGATGTAGTTATTGAAGGAGATATGATTTGTTTTAAGTTTATATTTGAAATAGAGATTATAAAACAAGAGGAAGGAAGGCCTGTAAAATATATTTCGCCTTTAGTAGTTGAAAGTAAGAATTATTTGAGTAAGGGTATTTCAGCTATAATTTGTACTGAGGAAATAAAGTATAAACAAGTACTTTCTATTATTAGTGCTATTCCAAGCTTTGTGAGTTTAAAACTTAATGCAACAGGGCAATTTAGATATACTCCACCAAGCTTTAAGGAGATTAGTTTAGAAGCTGATAAGTTAATATACATAAAGGCATTTTTTGAAAACCACCTTTTCAAGACTAAACATAATGGCATTACGAAATTTGCTATATTAAGGTCAAGTGACGTTCTAGATGAAACAACACTATTAAATTCTTTAAGTAAAAAGGGCAAGTGTAAGGTAATAGAATATTATTTTAGCAGTAGCGAAGGGAAAAAAAGTTTATCAATTAATTGTCATGGAAGTATTTATTCATCCTATCCAATAGAAGAAAATACCTTTAGAGATATAGTTAACTTAATATACATATTATACAAAGTACCGAGAGTTGAAGAGTTTCTTAATCCAATTGATAGCATTATGAGAGAGTATTTATCCTTCATTCACACAGAGGCTACTACAGATGCAAGGGTGAGACAAACTGTACTGCTAACTAAAGACATAAGAAATATGGTTAAAGAAGTACTTAAAAATGAAAATGCTGGTAATGTGTACATTACTATTGTTTTAAATATATTAATAGCATTGAGTAAAGGGAAGGACATAGAGACAGATTATTGCACTGAAGTTGATTTTATGGACTATTGGGTATTAGTAGACTTCTTAAAGCTCTATTTAAAAAAGAAGTTTGGAATAAATATTCAAGATAAAATAATAAAAGATATTGTCTGTGAAGCCAGCCATTTAATAAAATTATCAAGAGGAGATGAGGAACGCCTTATTTCATTGTATAGAGGATAATATATAGAGAAGGAATACTAATTCTAACTAATATGAAAGTATAAATATTATCAGTGTCATGTCCTAGGAGAAATTCTAGGATTATTTTCGTAACCATTATAATATCCCAAGACTATAGAATGACATAAGTATCATGTTACTAAATCCATTAATAAATGTGTATATTAATTTAGTAAATGCAAAAGCTAAACATGAATATAAATATAGCCTTGGGAGGTATAAAGATGTCAGACAAACAAATAAAAGATTCCTTTGAAAATAGCTCAAAAAGAATGAGTGGTTCAGATGCCACCATAGCATCAAAAATTCATGATTCAAATGATCCAAATATGCATAATGATTTACATGAAAAGATGAAAATGGGTTATGATAAGATTGAAAAGTCGCCAGAGTCCATGGAAGATGTACATAAATGGCAAAGAGCACATGTTGCAAAAGGGGATCAATCTAAAGAAGGATACCCTATGAATATAATAATTGACCCAGCTATGAGAGAGATGTATCAAGTAGTACACAACTCTTCTATGACTAATGTATTTGATAGATTTTCACAGCAGCAGCCAATACAATGTAAATTTTGTGTGGAGGGGTTATCCTGTCAATTGTGTGCCAATGGTCCCTGTAGAATAAGTGAAAAGGTGCCAAGGGGAACTTGTGGTGTAGATGCCCATACTATGGTTGCAAGAAACTTTATGTATAGACATGTAACTATCGGAACTTCAGCAAATATATTCCACGCTCTTCAAGCAGCTAGGTCACTCAAAGCTGCAGGGGAACACCCAGAAAGTGGCTTTAAAATTAGAGATGCACAAAAATTAAAAGAGTATTCAGCTATGGCAGGGCTTGATATAAATAAACCAATAGAGCAGCTAGCAGTTGACTTCGCTGATTGGGTTATTATTGACATTCATTCACCTAACTATAATCCTTCTAAAGCTGTTGAGGCCTTTGCACCAACAAAACGCAAGGACTTATGGAGAAAACTTAATTTATTTCCAGGAGGCGGCTACAGTGAAGTTGCCTATGCGCAGACACGTTGTATGACTAATCTTAACTCAGATCCAGTGGAATTCTTACTTAATGCTGTTAAATTAGGTATAGCAAATGAGTTTCAAGGGTTGTTTTTGCTTGATATCATACAAGAAATTCTTATGGGCACTCAAAAGATAGCAATGAAAAAACAAAATATGGGACTTTTAAAAAATAATATGGTAAATATTATTACTAACGGTCATATGCCACTGCTTGCTCATATTGCCATGGATTTAGCTTCCACAGAAGAATGGCAACAGAAGGCTAAGGATGCAGGTGCAGATGGAATGCATATTCTAGGTCACGTATGCGAAGGTCAGCAACTTATGAATTATGATGGCACTCATGATCAAAAAGCTTACGGTGGTCAAGAGGGAGAGTGGCTTTCTGAAGAATACCTACTTGCTACTGGTGTAGTGGATTTATTTATGTTTGATTACAATTGCACAGTACCAACCCTTCCTATCTATGCAAAGAGATTTGGAACAAAACTACTTGGAACTCATGATATTATAAAGCTTCAAGGCACAGAAACGTTAGATTTCATTCCAGAGAAGACTAAAGAACAAGCTATAAAGGCACTTGATATGGCTATAGAAGCCTTTAAACAGCGTAAGACAGAAAAAAGAGAGACTTATATTCCACCTCATGTATCAGAGTGTATGGTGGGCTTCAGTACTGAGTCTGTTAGAGCAGCTTTAGGTGGAAGCTTTCAGCCATTAATCGATCAAATTGTTAATGGTAATATAAGAGGAATTGCAACTATAGTTGGTTGTACTACAGCAAGATATGGTCAAGGTGGAAGTAATATCTTCAAGATTACTCAAGGACTTATAAAAAATAATATACTTGTACTTTCAGGTGGATGTACGTCATCAGTAATGGAGTATACAGGACTCACAAACCCAGAAGCTGCAAATGAGTGTGGTGAAGGACTTAAGGCTGTATGCAAACAACTAGGCATTCCACCAGTACTTACTTATGGTGCTTGTGTAGATATTGGAAAAATGACGCACACTGCAATGGAAATTGCAGATGCACTTAATGTAGATACAAATATGTTACCACTTGTAATAGGTGCACCAGAATATCTAGAACAGAAGGCTGTAGCAGATGCTTGTACAGCAGTAGCGCTAGGATGGCTAGTTCACGTAGCACCAGTGCCATCTATTACTGGTAGTGATGTAGTAGTAAAAACTTTAACCGAAACCACTGAAACTTTAGGTCTTGGTAAGGTTGTAGTAGAACTGGATGCTGAAAAAACTATTCAAATTTATGTAGATCATATTGAGAAAAAGAGAAAAGAATTAGGTCTTCAATAAAAATATAATTATATCTAAATAGAAGGAATGAAGAAAATACTATAGTATTTTTTAAAACAATAAAAACCTTGGATAAACAATATGTTTTAAAGTCCAAGGTTTTTTATTATAAAACTATTTCATAAAATCAGGTTTTGGCATTATAAATAAGTGAGGCTCTTGAATGTAATCTTGAACAATCCTAAGGGCTTCTCCAAACCTCTGGTAATGTACAACTTCTCTCTCTCTTAAGAATTTTAGGGGATCAAGAACATCAGGATCATCAGCCATCTGAATCAAGTATTCATAAGTAGCTCTAGCTTTTTGCTCAGCAGCTAAATTTTCATTAAGGTCAACAATGGGATTACCCTTAGACTGTATATAAGCTGCAGTAAATGGTACACCGGAACCGCTTGCAGGATATATTCCTTTACCATGATCGGCGTAGTAGGCACCCATTCCTTCTTTTTCTATTTGTTCAACGCTTGCACCTTTCATGAGTTGTGTTACTATAGAACCAACTATTTCAAGATGGGCTAGTTCCTCAGTACCTATATCATTTAATGTGGCAATGGCCTGTGGAGTAACCATGGTAAATCTTTGGCTCAAGTACCTTAAGGAGGCTGCAAGTTCGCCATCAGGACCACCATATTGAGTAATAATTACCTTGGCCATTTTGGGACTTGGATTTTTAATCTTAACCGGATATTCTAATATCTTTTGATAAGTCCACATAAGTTATTTTCCCTCCCTTTCAAGCTTAAAGTTTGCTTCATATTCCCATGGCCAAGGTTCATTTATCCACTGCCAAGGATAAGGACTGCAAGCATCAAGCTGCGATATCATTCCATAATTCATTTCATAGGCTTCAGTTAATGCTTTGGACTGCATTACATAGAAATTATACCTTTCAAGTACATCCTTATCCATAGGGTGAGTATTGAGATATAGAGCTAGGTCTACTTTCATAAAGGTTGTGGCAGTGATTTGTCTTAAAAGTTCCGTTTTGTTAGTATCAATCTTCATAGCTCATCCTCCCTTTTAAATCCTTCAGAAGGCTTGTGTTTTGGGTCTTTACCATCATAAGGACTATAAAGTTCAGGAAAGGCAGTTCCTTTTTTTAGTGCTTCTAGGGGAGAGAACATGGTGCAAAATTTTTGAAAGGGAATATAGGCAGCAGCGAGTCTAACATCTCTTATACATGTTTCCTGGGGTACACAGCTAGGAGCCTTAGGAGATTGAAAATTCAACATATTATATTCTGGTTTTGATATATAAGCCATTGTAGTATTTTTCCTCCTTATTTGTTGTTTACACAATAACAATATATTCTGGGTTAACTATAATTGACACAGTGAAAAATAGTAATAAAAGCCTTTGTTTATAAATTAAGTATCCTAGGAAAGTAAAGTGCATCTATGAAAAAAAGTATGAATAAATAATCAATAAATGACAAAAATATAAGTTGAATAGTGTTATAACTCACCAACTATTAAGCATTACTTTTAGTGTGATTAAAACATTGCAAGGAACAGAATTGGGATGACTTGATGTCCCAACAGGGAGGAGAACTAAATGAAAGTTGTTAGTTTTAAGGTCTTTCAAGGAAAAAATATATATTCTCACAAGAAATGTATAAGGCTAAACCTAGACTTAGAAGGGTATAGTGAAATTCCTAGTAAGGAGATCTTTGGTTTTAATGAAAATTTAGTGAATATACTGCCAGAGCTTGAAAAGCATAGATGTGGTATAGATGAAGACAGGGGCTTTATCAAGAGACTTACAGAGGGAACTTATTTAGCACACGTAACTGAACATATAATAATAGCAATTCAGAACATGATTGGTCTCGAAGTAAGTTATGGGAAAGCTAGAGAATTATCTGGAGATAGTTATTATGTTATTTATCAATATGAATATAGAAATACAGGCATAGAGACAGGGAATATAGCGGTTGACCTCATTAATTCCTTAATTAATAAGAAGACATTTGATTTAGATTTAAGACTAAATAAGCTAAAGCAAATATTAATGAGTGAACAACTGGGAGTAAGTACACTTAATATTTGTAATGAAGCAAAAAAAAGAGGCATTCCTATTTTAAAAATAGGTGAAAATAGTATGTTCCAATTAGGGTATGGGAAGTATTCTAGTACTATTCAAGCAACTTTAGGTAGTAATACAAGTGCAATAGCTGTAGATATTGCACAAGACAAATTACTAACTAAAGAAATATTAAGTTTACATTGTATACCTGTAGCCAGTGGAGTAAAGGTAAGAAACGAGAGGCAGGCTATCTTATTTGCAAAGGATATTGGTTATCCTGTGGTACTTAAACCACAGTTTGGAAATCAAGGCAAGGGAGTTATTGCTAATATAAAAGATGAGACAGAGCTAATAAATGCTTATAAGCTTTTAATTGAAGAATATAAAGATATAATAATAGAAAAACATATATGCGGAAGAGATTATAGAGTGTGCAGTGTTTATGGAGATATCATTGCAGTTTCAGAAAGGATTCCACCCTATGTTTCAGGTGACGGTATAAGTTCTATAGAGATGCTTATACAGAACATTAATGAGGATGAGAGGAGAGGAGAAGGACACGAAAAAGAATTAACAAAGATTAAAATAGATGACACACTTATAGCATACTTAAAACAAAAGGAGTATTCATTAAATTCAATTCTCCCTAAAAAAGAAAAGTTAAATTTAAGAGATAATGCAAATTTATCTACAGGTGGCTTTGCAATAGATTGTACTGAGCTCATAAGTGAGGAAAATATTGAAATATGTAAAAGAGCTGCAAGTGCTATTGGCCTGGATATTTGTGGCATAGATGTACGATGTGAAGATATAAGCAAATCAATGAATGATGGTGGAGTAATTATAGAAGTAAATGCTGCGCCTGGTATTAGAATGCACCATAGTCCCTGTATTGGAACAAAACGTAATGTGGCAGGGTATATAGTTGATAACTTATTTAAGAATAAACCAACAAGTATTCCTTTGGTAGCAGTAACAGGAACTAATGGCAAAACTACTACTACAAGACTCATTGCACACATACTTTCAATTGCAGGGCACACCGTTGGAATGACCACAACTAGTGGGATTTATATTGATGGTAAATGCATATTCAAGGGTGATACCACAGGGCCTAGAAGTGCCTTAGCTGTACTAACAAACAAGAATATAGACGCAGCGGTGCTTGAAACTGCTAGAGGGGGAATAATACGAGAAGGGCTGGCATATGATGTTGCGGATGTTGGAGTTATAACCAATATAAGCGAAGATCACCTTGGCATAGATGAAGTAAACACTATAGAAGATTTGGCAAAGGTTAAGGCTTTAGTTGGAGAAGCAGTTAAAGAAGATGGGTATGTTGTTATTAATGGAGATAATGATATGAGTGTAAGCGTCTTGAATAGGTTTAGTAGTAATATTATTATTTTTTCTAATGATAAAGATAATAAAGTCCTGCTAAATAACATTAGTAAGGGTGGATATGGAGTCTATGTAGATGATGGTAATATAATGATACAAAAGGGTACTAACATTGAGAAGTTAATAGACATAAAAAGCATAGGAATAACAGTAAAAGGTATTCTTAAATATAACATTGAAAATGCCATGGCAGCTTGTGCAGCCGCTGTAGGAGTAGGCATAGATTATGATACTATTAGGCAGGGGTTAATGACTTTTTATTGTAACCAGAGCCAAAATCCTGGAAGGTTTAATATATATTTTGTAAATAATACAATGGTAGTATTAGATTATGGACATAACATAGAGGGTTATAAGTGTGTACTTGATGGATTAAAACATATAAAACACAATAGGCTTATAGGAGTCATTGGAGTGCCAGGAGATAGGTTAGACAGCGATATATTGGAAATAGGTAAATGCGCAGGAGAGAATTTTGACTATATTTTTATAAAGGAAGATGGAGATAGAAGAGGCAGAGCGGAAGGGGAAGTAGCAGGGCTACTAGAAAAAGGGGCACTGCAATCTAAATTTCAGAGAACAAACATACAGAAAGTTTTGGAGGAAGCTAAGGCTTTTGAAGCAGCTTTAGATTTTGCAGAACCTGAAGATATTGTTATTGTTTTCTTTGAAGATTCAGAACCACTTATAGACATTATGCAAAGGAAAACTAATGAAGGTAAACCTGAAAATAAATTGTTAGTAGAAAGTTAATAGCAATTTTAAAGCCTGTAGCTCATTAATGTAAATATGAGATACAGGCTAATTTTGTGAGAAAAATGTGTGGGAAAATTATTTAGATATATGAGAAGTATAAACTATTTCACCATCTACAATTGTTAGCGTTACCTTTGCCATAATATCTAGTATATATTTATCAAGTACAACAATATCTGCATCATGTCCTATCTTAAGTTTTCCTATTCTATCAGCACATCCCATCATCTCTGCTGGATTAATAGTAATAGATTTAAT
>CALJTN010000391.1 GCA_937976175.1 uncultured Clostridiaceae bacterium
TTTAATTCTAGATTTATTTTATTAGTTTTTTCAAGATATACCTCATAATCTATGATAGCTTCTTTTTTTATAAAGCTATCTATATTTTTTAAGGACACAAGAAAATCCTCTTTAAAAGTATTGGTATCTTTAAACAAAACATCTAAATCATAAGGATTTAGCCACCTAGTCTCAATGTTTTCACCAAGGATGTCATTTAGTTTATCATACTCGTTATAGAGTAATTCAACTTCCTCATTAGAAATTGAATCTCCAAAAAATGTATAAATAAATTCAGTGTGCGACATGCCATTTATATTAGATATAATAGCTTCCATGTCATCCAGCTTATCTATACACAAAGCAAACTCAAAAAATTCTCTGCCCTTAAGTCTAAAATTTTTAATTTTATCAAAAAAATTATTAGATTTGTTAACAACTTCGCTAAACCTATCTAAATCTGTATTCTCAGCTATAGAGTTTAAGCAACTTATTAATTCAATATAGTACAGAGGCTTGCTTAAAACTCTTAATTCATATTCATTACTCATAAAATCACCCTTTATATGTATTACTTTATTCGGGGTCATATGACCTAATAGCATTATATCATACAGGGAGAAAAAATTAATGAAATAAGCTTTATATTTTTTAGCTCATGGTCCCTATAGAATTATCGCATACATACAATTCATACCTTTACAATAAATATTGATAAAAAATAGAATAGATGTTAAAATGTTCAACAACATGATATAAAGGATTAATAATAGATTTTACTATATAAAGGTATAAGAGGAGAGTAATATGAAAAATTCAGAAGCGTTAAAAAGAGATTTAGACAGGATTGATGGAAAGAGCTATAGACTTTATAAGGACTTAGAGGGAGCATATAATTTTGGAAGTTATACACTTAGCATAGATCATGTTCAAGGGGATCCTTTTGCATCACCATCAAGAGTTAGAGTGATAGTAAATCAGACCACTTCCAAATTCCCAAAGGAACTTTATGATAATAAAATAAAAAATATTGCAGTAGCAGATTACTTAACAAGAGAATTTTATTCTAATATAAATAGATGCAATGCAAAGGTTTTTGGGTCTGGAAAGAGTGGACTCATAGCTATAAGTAGATGCCCACAGGAGATTTTAAATAGAACCTCAATAATTATAGATGAGGATAAAATAGAAGCAAGATTTTATGTTGGATTCCCAGCCAGTGGAAGAAGTGTTTTATCAAAAGAGCTAGAGAAGATTTTATATAATGTTATACCAAGCATTGTAGAGAAAACTTTAATATATAAAAATATTGATAGTGAAAAATTGATAAATAGGGTAAAGCTAGTGGAAGATCAGGAACATATAAGAAGATCCTTACGTCATAGAGGACTAATTGCCTTCATAGCTAATGGGTCAAGATTACCTAGAGAAAGTGGCATATCCACAAAAGTGTTAAAGGGTGGAGTGGCATTTGTTTCCCCAAAGGAATTAGAAGTTGAGTTTAACACGGAGAGCAAAGGCAAACTTTTGGGTATGGGTATTAAAGAAGGTGTAACTCTTATAGTAGGTGGGGGATATCACGGTAAATCCACCTTATTAAAAGCTCTAGAGCTGGGTGTTTATAATCATATTGAAGGTGATGGGAGAGAGTTTGTTATAACAGATGAATCAGCTCTGAAAATAAGATCAGAGGAAAGTAGGTGTGTAACTAAAACAGATATATCACTATTTATAAATAACTTACCAAATGGACGCGATACTGTAGAATTCTACAGCGAGAACGCCAGTGGCAGTACCTCACAAGCTGCTAATATTATAGAGGGAATAGAAAGTAGCGCTAAGGTGCTTTTAATAGATGAAGATACGTCAGCTACTAATTTTATGATGAGAGATGACTTAATGCAAAAGCTGGTTGCTAAAGAGAAGGAGCCAATTACACCCTTTATTGAAATAGTGAGACCTTTATATGAGCAAAAGGGTATTTCAACAATAATAGTAGTAGGAAGTTGTGGAGATTTCTTTGATGTAGCAGATACGGTAATACAAATGGATAGCTACCAGGCTAAAGATGTGACAAAAGAAGCTAAAGAGCTAAGTAAGGGTCACATTACAAAGAGAATTAAGGATAGAGACATAAAAATAGCTATTTCATTTAATAGAACAGTTAAGGCTGGTACTATTAAGAGTGGAGAAAAAGGTATTAAAACCAAGGCCATAGGTTTAGATACGCTAAGTATAAATAGAGAGGATATAGATCTAAGGGCTGTGGAACAAATAGTTGATAGTGAGCAGGTAAATGCTATAGGTTCAATTATGAAATGGGCAGAGGCGAGTATTATGAATAGGGGCTTAGGCTTTGAAAATATGGTGGAT
Organism: uncultured Clostridiaceae bacterium; assembly: GCA_937976175.1. Lineage (GTDB taxonomy): Bacteria > Bacillota > Clostridia > Clostridiales > Clostridiaceae > Clostridium_AD. Next base: position 2,353 of record CALJTN010000391.1, read on the forward strand.
AATATACTTTACGAAATAGAGCAAAATGGGTTAATATCCATGGAGAAGCTAAGAGATGGAAGTGGAAGCTTAGCTATGCCTAGGAAGCAAGAGATAATGGCAGCTTACAATAGGTATAGAAACCTGAAAGTATAAAAAGAAAAGAAGTAGCAGGTTGAAGTCTAGATTAATACAATTATACATACTTAGAATTTAATATAGGGGGCTGGAACTATGGGAACAACAAAATATTATGATGTTAAAATTACAGTTTTAAGAAAGCTTGAAATAGAAGGTATTCACGGAGAATATGCTGCAGAGGGGGTGCATACCACCTGTTCAAAGTACAAAGAAGGGCAAACATATATATCTAAAAACTGTAACAAACCAGAGGGGTTTTGTAGTTGGGCCTGGGCAGGCGCTCAAGATAAAGTTGTATTTTTAGCCTTAGGACATGACTATCCTTGGATAAAACAAAAAGGAACGGACATTTTCTGTTGTGCTGATGGACTACATCCTGTTATTTATAAGTTTGAAAGAATAGAGGGATAGGTGTCAAAATTAGGGTTACGGTATTTTAGATTTTTATTCTCTTTTACTGTAAAACATTACATGTTGGGTTATGCCTTGTGTATAAGAAGCAAAGCGTGTTACAATATATAAAAATTATCTATAATAGGACGTAACTGTCCCTATTATCTTATTTATTCGAAAGGACGTGGTCGATATGATGTTACTATTATTAAGCAAGGTGAGAGAAGTAAAATAGCCATTAATAAAAATAGTTATTTATTCTCTCGATTAAGATGTAGAGTGCGCAAAAAATAGTATAAGCATGAGGAGAGAATATATGAACAATAAAATTAAAATAGTTCAAGGTGAAAAATCATGGATAGAAAGTGCAGCAACTGAGCAGCTTAAAAAAGTTGCTAAGCTCCAGGGCATAATAAAAGCGGTAGGGCTTCCAGATTTACATCCAGGCAAAACACCAGTAGGTGCTAGCTTTATTTCAAAGGACATTATATACCCTCACATTGTGGGAAATGATATAGGTTGTGGAATGGCTTTGTTTTCAACGGGCTTTAAAAAACAAAAATTTAAGCAAGATAAGGTTATAAATAAGCTTTATAGAATAAACGGCATAGAGAATGTAGATATTACAGAGTTTCTTTCAAAAGCAGATTTTCCCTTAAAAGAAAAACTAGGAACCATTGGTTCAGGTAATCACTTTGCAGAGTTTCAGGAAATTGATAATATATATGATAGTGATGCTATGGAAGAAATTAAAATGGATAAAGGCAATATATACTTATTAGTGCACAGTGGTTCACGAAGCTATGGAGAGCAAATCTTAAGAAAATATATAGAGGAACATTCTTGTCAAAATGGTCTAAAAGCAGGAAGTGCAGCTTTTAATGAGTATTTTTCAGACCATGATAAGGCGGTAGAATATGCAATATTAAACAGAGAACTTATTGCGTACAGAATTTTAACCACTGTAAATGCAAAGGAAAATATAAAGCTTCTTGACAGCGTTCACAACAGTGTAACTAAGAAGAAAATAGAAGAAGAAGTTTATATTCACAGAAAAGGGGCAGCACCTTCAGATGTTGGATATGTTGTAATTGCAGGCACTAGAGGTTCAAGATCCTATATAGTAAAGCCAGAAGCAAATTTAGGAGATTACGCTTTTTCTATATCTCATGGTGCAGGTCGGAAATGGGCAAGACTTGGGTGTAAGGAGAAGTTAGAAAATCTCTACTCTAGAAAAGCAGTAAGACAGGTTAATACAATCCAAAATTTAATTTGCAAAAACAAAAATATTATACTTGAGGAAGCACCCGAGGCATACAAGGATATTGAAAGAGTGATAGAAGACATGCTCGAGTTCAAAATGATAAAACTTGTAGCAAGCCTGAAACCAGTAATAACTTATAAAATTTAGATAGATATAATAACTTATATCACTATAAAACCCTCCAAGACTAAGTTCTTGAAGGGTTTTTAAGCGCATTTGGAAGGAAGGTACTAGGGGTTCTATGTTAAAATATGGTATAATAAAGTTGCTTAACAAAGTACATATTAATAATATTAAGAGTTAAAGGTGGATTTCAATAATGACAGCATTTATAATAACTTTTGCCTTAGCAATACTATTAGTTAGCATGGTATCTTTAGATATTAGTAAGAAGATACATTTACTACATAAAAGCTTCATGAATATATATTTTATTTTTGCTCCTCATATTGTTTTGCTTGGATACCTTTTTAGTAAGCATACTAAATTTGGACAAAATAATCTTATATTCAAATGGGTTATCATAACTCTAATAACTCTTTTCTTTCTCTATATTTGGTTTAAAATAAACATAGTCCCAAATACAAAAAAGCAAATTGTTAAAATTAGATTAAGGATAATCTTAGGTGGAAGACGGCTTATTTTCTATGGACTATATGTAGCTTGCATTCACAGTTTAATATACTTAATTGGACTTAATATGGTAATACAAGGACCTCTTATTCCAAGGAATATATTTATAGCTGATATTATTATTACAGCATTAACTGCTATTATTTTACTTGCAAATGGAATGCTACGAGTTTTATGTACTTCAAGAAGGTTAAATATAGTAAAAAGATATATAGTAGCCGTTATGGCTTTGATTCCAGTTATAAATATTTTTGTAATGCTATACGCCGCTTATATTGCAAGAGTAGAATATGATCATGAGTGCTATAAAGTAGTTAATAATGAAGCTCGTGTTGATTCAGCGGTATGTAAAACAAAATATCCCCTTGTGTTAGTTCATGGAGTTGGCTTTAGAGATTTAAAATACATAAATTATTGGGGACGAATACCTAATGAACTGCTTCGTAATGGAGCAACAGTTTATTACGGAAATCAAGAAGCTTGGGGAACCGTTGAACATAATGCACAAGATATCAAGGATAAGATTCTTAATATTGTGAGAGAAACAGGAGCTAAAAAGGTAAATATTATTGCTCATTCAAAAGGCGGACTAGATGCACGATATATGATTAGTAGACTAGAAATGGGAGATTATGTTGCTTCACTGACAATGATGTCATCACCTCATAGAGGATGCAAGTTTGTGGACATTGCCTGTAAGATACCTGATAAAATCTACAAGGCTATTGCAAGACTGGTGGATAAATATTATAGGTTTTTAGGTGATAAAAATCCTGATTTTTACACTGCAAGTAGGCAGTTTGCAACCTGTCATAGTGAAAAGTTTAATGAAGAAGTGAGAGATGTAGATAAGGTGTATTATCAAAGTTATGCAACAGTAGTAAAGAATATTTTTAGTGATTACATGGTTAGCGTACCTTATATTTTAGTAAAGCTAACTGAGGGTGAGAATGATGGCTTAGTAGCTATTAATTCTGCTAAATGGGGAGAATTTAAGGGTGTACTTAGAAATAAGAGTTGGAGGGGAATCTCCCATGGAGATATTATAGATTTAAGGCGGGACGATTATAAGGGATTTGATGTAGTAGAAAAATATGTAGAGATTGTATCTAAACTTAAAAATCAAGGATATTAAATGATTGTCAAAATCAGAGTTACGGTATTTTGGATTTTAGCTTTAAGATTTAATTTGTTTATGCAGAGAGGTAGAGATACCTCTCTATTTTATTTTTTGGAATCTGTAAAATTTCATTTGTGGCAGTTAATGCCTTTGTTAGTTATAATAGATTTATATAATAATTTCATAGAGGTGCTTAAAATGAATAAGACAATTGGAATATTAGCGCATGTTGATGCTGGTAAAACTACCTTTGCAGAGCAAGTGCTTTATCATACAAAAAGTATTAGAAGTAGGGGAAGAGTGGACCATAAAAACTCTTTTTTAGATAGTCATAGTATAGAAAAGGATAGAGGTATTACAGTATTTTCAGAGCAAGGTATTTTTAACTATAATGATTCCACCTATTATTTAATAGATACTCCAGGACATATAGATTTTTCTCCAGAGATGGAAAGGTCAATTCAAGTTATGGACTATGCTGTTGTGATTATAAGTGGAGTTGAAGGGATAGAAGGGCATACAGAAACCGTATGGCAGCTTCTAAGAAAACATAAGGTACCAACCTTCTTCTTTATAAATAAAATAGATAGGACTGGTGCAAATGCTGAAGATGTACTAGAGGAAATAAAGTCTAATTTTACTAAAGAGGTTTGTTTTATTACAGAGTCCCTTGAAGGTACAGAAATGAAGGAGGAGCTTATAGAATTTGTTGCAGAACGTGATGAAATACTTCTTGAGAAGTACCTAGAAGGTAACTATAATA
>CALJTN010000392.1 GCA_937976175.1 uncultured Clostridiaceae bacterium
ATAATTCCCTTAGTTTTTGCATCCCATATAACTATATCTGCATCACTTCCCACTTGCAGTACTCCTTTTCTAGGATACATGCCAAATAGCTTTGCAGTGTTTTCACTTAGCAAGGCACACATTTGCTCTTTAGTTATTCTGCCTTTATCTACTCCATAGCTATACATAAGGACTGGTCTATGTTCAACCCCTGGTATACCATTTGGAATTTTGCTAAAATCCTCTATGCCGTGATCCTTTTGACCTTTAAAGTTAAAACTACAATGATCTGTTCCAATTATATCTATATCTTCAGCAGATAGGGCTTGCCATAATCTTTCTATATCTTCATTTTTTCTTAAAGGGGGTGATAGAACATATTTAGCACTTTCGAAACCTTCTAAAGAATACATGCTATCTTCTAAAAGCAAATACTGAGGACATGACTCTAAGTATACTTCTTGCCCTCTCTCTCTTGCTTTTAATGCTACTTCTAAGCCTTCCTTTGTACTTAAATGTACAATGTATATAGGTGCCCCAGCTAAATTTGCAATGTCTATATATCTTGATACTGCTTCTGCTTCCACAAGATTAGGCCTTGATAGTGGATGAGCCGCTGGAGTAGTGTTTCCACTATTAAGTTGCTCTTTTATCATGGTATTTACAAGGTCCCCGTTCTCGCAATGTACCCCAAGTAGTGCATTATGTTCTTTTAAGGATTTTAAAATATCATATATATCCCCATCATTAATACGTAAACTGTCATAAGCCATATAAGCTTTATAGGAGGTTATTCCTTCATCCTTCATTGTTTGAAGTTCACTTTTAATATTTTCATTCCACTCTGTTATTGCCATATGAAAACCGTAATCACAACTAGAAACCTCCTCAGCTAGCTTATGCCAATTACTTAATGCTTCACTTAGAGTCTCCCCCTTGTTTTGAGTCGCAAAATCTAAAATAGTTGTGGTTCCACCTACAATAGCTGCAGCCGTACCCGTTTCAAAATTATCTGCAGTTCTAGTGTATCCCGTGTCTAAATCAAGGTGAGTATGAGAATCAATAAAGCCCGGAAACACTAGGTGACCTGTTGCATCTATAATTTCAGCCTTAGAGTCTTCTAAATTTTCACCAATCTGAGTAATTATTTCACCCTCAATTTTAATATCAGAGATATAGCTTTTTCTAGGAGTTACAATAGTTCCTCCTTTTATAATAATTGACATTTAACATCACCTCATTAAATTAGCAATTAAAGAAAATTGTGAAATAAATTTTAAAAATTGCTTTTTATGATATAGTTTACTGTCTCGCTCTATCTATGGTTTCTGTGGATAGTTGCTTACAGCCCATTTTTTTTCAATAAAATCAATATACCAATTTACTTGTGAAATTGTTGGAAACCCGAGAATCATGTCCATAGGAATTGAAGCACTGGCATTAATATGGCTTAAATCAACTGAAGCTACCTTTACAGATTTAAACCTCTTTCCTCCTATATTTGATTCCTTCATCAAGTACATCTTGGTATTTTGACTAGTTCCACCTGAATCCGTTCCAAGCTCAACTCCTAGTTGAGTAAAAAGAGTAGGATTATTATCAATAAACTTCTCATCTACAATAGTAATACTAGCTCCAGTATCCCATAGAGCCTTCGCTTTTATATTATCAAATAATACATCCATATATGGATGATTTTTGCTACTAAGCTCTAAATCATATAATCTTTGTTGTTCAAATTCTTCAAAATTAATCAATCTAATTTCTTCATTTGTAAAATCAAATAATAAGGAATACTTATATATTACCTCAAGTCCTAAAATACTTTCACTCCCATTGTTATTCTGGATCAGTCTATTCATTACTACATCCGTTTCTTTTATATAACCAACATTTAATGAATTTACATTCACAATATCATAATGATTTGTAGAAAAAGCCCCACTTGATGTGGATTTGGAAATTGACTTCATAGTTTTAGTATTTTCATTTAAAGTGAGTAGTGAACGAGCTGCCCCAGTATCAAATAAAAATATATGGTCATCTCCGTTTAACTTTGCATCAACATAAATTAATGCTTCATCTGAACCTTCATACTCTCTTTTGATTATCATATCAATTTTCTGCATCTTATTTCCCTTTCACTCCCATATAACTCTAACTTATTCAACGTGTAATTAAAACGTCATATTTTACAAATGTTCATTACTCAAAATTATTTTAGTAACTATTTTTTTAATCGTTTCTTATTTTAATTAAGAGGATTGTAAAACATAATATCCATTTTTGAAATAAGATTTTTTTTCTTAGATTATGCTGACAAAAGTATAGATTGCATAAAATGCATTTGAACAAGCCTTAGTAATTCTTAATTTATTTTCTATACAGATGCGTAAAGAAAAATACATGTCTGAGCGATAGCGAGTTTGTATTTTTTAGCAGTTGTATAGAAAATAAATTTTAGAATTACTTGGCGAAGTGAAAGCATTCTAGCAAGCTATACTTTTCGTCATAGCATAATATAAGAAAAAACTATTACGAATTAACTTGTTATTTATTTAAACGTGCCCTATATCATATAACTATAATCTGTAATTACAGCCCAAATCATATTTTCAATTTCTTTAGGTATTCCTGTATTACTTTCCTTAAGATTAACTTCCAAAACCTTATCCTCTAGTCTAACTTTTATATTTTCTTCTTTATTAATCAATACGAAGCCCTGATTCTCACTGTTTTCAAAGTCTGCTAGTGTGTTAAATAGTGTAAACTTTTCTTTATATGGAGCACTGCTATATGGACAGAACATCTCACAGTTTCCACATTCATTACACATCTTATCAACGTGAATTATTTGATGCATTTTATTACCTTTTACTTTTATAGTAATATTTGCACGATTAGGACATACATCAACACAGGCTTCACATACTGTGGAACATTGAAGACATCTTTCACTTTCTCTTTGACCATTAACAGCCATTTGTAGTATACCTTTTTTAGCTGT
>CALJTN010000393.1 GCA_937976175.1 uncultured Clostridiaceae bacterium
AGAGTTTAAAGGAACTATATTTTTCATCTCTCACGACAGATATTTTATCAATAAAAATAGTGAAAGAGTCATTGCTATTGAGGACAATGCTTTTAAAAGTTATGCTGGTAATTATGATTATTATAAAAGTGTAAAGGATGAACTGAGCCAACAGGTCCTAAAAGAGCCGGTGATAAAGAGTGAAAAAGTTAAGAAGTCAAGAAAGGCTGATGAGAGTAAAAAGCAGGAAGAAGAAAAGGCTAAAGCTCTAAGTCAAATTGAAATTCTTGAAAATAAAATAAGAGAGCTTGATTTAGCTATGGCTGACTCAAGGTTACATTATGAGGAACTTAATAAGCTGTACGCTAGAAAAGAGGAGTTAAGCAAAGAGCTGGAGGGGTGTATGGAATTATGGTTACTTGGTGCCACCCAGGTGGCAAGTGGCATGTTAGAGTTTGCAAGAGAATAATATAGAACATTATTATTCTGTTACGAAACAAGAATTTTTAGAATAGGAAATAGCATATATATGAAAAATCCTGTTAGCTTCGGTTATAACAGGATTTTCAACTGTTATTGTAATATTAATTATTTCTTAATTTTTACAGTTGCATATGAGAAACCTTTGTTTATTGAACAGAGTTAGTATCCTTTATTGATAAAAAAGTGAAAGGTATTGGTAGGACAAAGATGCTTAATATTGACTGCCTTTTGCTATGACTAAAGCTATGGATGCATTTGCATCATATTAAATTATAGTATAATATTATAGAAATGGTATATATATGGAATAAAGTATCTTATAGTATGGGAGGAAATGAAATGATCAATTTTGTTAAAAGTCTCACAATTATTCAAGTAATAATTATAAATCTAGGATTATTAAGTATAAATATACTATTTGTATTATTACTAAAACACTTAGTAGAAAAAAAGTATAAGAAAACTCAGTCTGTTGAAGAGACCTTATATTTTCAAATGAAGATGGGGAAATATGTACAACCTATTCTTATGTGCTCTACTGGCTTTATAAGTGCTTTAACAATTAGTTCTAAAGCAAAAGATATAGGTAATATTAGTGGGTTTTTATTAGTTATGGCTGCTGTAATTGGAATTATGATTTTAGTTTCTGTTTGTCAACAACTTATAATGTACAAGTTAAATACTAGGCTTAGAAAGACAACTTCTTCTAAAGTAGATCAGATTAAACTGCTACTTAGAGTTCTCTTATACATTCTTATTCCCATGATACTTTTATGTGTAGCTATATTATTAATTGGCGATAAACTATATGTTAATAAATCTATTGAAAAGATAGTCAAGCCTTTGCTTATTGGAGGGGTATTCATTGTTTTCTCTATTGTATTGCCTTTCTTTACAAAACACATGATAAAGGCCATACCAATGGAAGAGGGAGAAATTAGGGATGAATTAAATAAATTTTTAAATGAGTTGGGTATAGCGAAAACTAAGCTGTATCTGTGGCCTACGAAAAAGAATAAGGTTGCTAATGCTATGGTTTCAGGGCTAATTACTAAAAATGTATATATGTCAGATTATTTACTAGAGAACCTTGACATAGAAGAGAGTAAAGCAGTATTAGCTCATGAAATCGGTCATATCAAAAAACATCATTTATGGATAAGGACTGCACTGTATCTAGGGATATTTATTATCTTTCCTACCCTAGGGGCAATCTTTGAATGGTATGAAGCTAATTATAATGAAATTCCTATTTGGTTTGGTTTATTGATATTTGCAATTATGTTCATAGGATACATGGGGCTGTTTCTATATTTCATTAACCGAGTGCAGGAAAGGCAGGCCGATGCTTATGTACTTGAATTAAAGGTAAATGCTAATGTGTATATTAAGGCGCTTTATAAGTTAGGCAAGTTAAACAATATGGTTATGAAGTTTGACAAGATAGATGAAAAGTTTCAAACACATCCTTCAACAGCTAAGCGTATTAAATGGATAATTGAAAAAGCCAACTTAACAGAAGGGGATGTTGAAGAAATTATAGGAATTTACAAAAGCTAATACAACTAAAATAAAAAAAGAAGGTGAGAAATATGTCAGGTGAGAAAATACTGATAATTGATGATGAGGTTGAACTTTCAGAGATAGTTGGTGACTTTTTAAAGGCTGAAGGTTTCACGGTTTATAGTGCAGTAAATGGACAAGACGGTTTAATATGTTTTAAAAAAGAAAAACCTCAACTAGTAATACTAGATATAATGCTTCCTTTTGTGGATGGCATGGAGATTTGTAGAACTATAAGAGCTATTTCTAATGTACCTATACTTATGCTCAGTGCCAAAAGTAGCAATACGGATAAGGTTATAAGTCTTGGGCTCGGTGCTGATGATTACATAATGAAACCTTTTGACACCATGGAGCTTATAGCTAGAGTAAAAGCTCAATTAAGGAGGTATACACAATTTTCAATGCCAGCAGAAGAAAGTAACGTTCTAACTTTTGGTAAATTAGTTATAGATGATAAAGCCTATACTGTCTATGTAGATTCAAAAATTGTTAACTTAGCTGCAAAGGAGTTTGAGCTATTAAATTACATGGCACATAATCCTAGTC
>CALJTN010000394.1 GCA_937976175.1 uncultured Clostridiaceae bacterium
GACCTATTAATTTGATCTTCTTTCTTTTCATTTTCACCACTCCTCACAACTTCAGTACCTATTTAAAATTCCACCTTATCTATAACATCTGGGTTACTGCTTTTAAAGATAAGCGTGGGCCATCCAATTTTAGGAATTACTCGTGTTAAAATACCTTTTACATCTTCTGCCCTTACGACTTCACCGTCTATGGCAGAATTATTATCCCCCTTTGTACGGTAACTTGGAACTCCCTCTTCTCGTAATACTTCTATAATTCTATGAGTAATTAGAATATCGTCTCTTTTAAATTGTATGACATCATCTACACTTAATGCTTCTATATCTTTCATATCTTTTACTTTTTCTATTAGTATGACATCTCCCGGCTTAATCATAGGCTCCATACTACCTGTGGCAATAACCGAGGGGTAAATCGAAAATACTCCTGCTGTAAACCATATCAACAAAATAGACCCTACAGCTTCCGGTACCCACTGCCACAAACGCTCTGGCTTTTCTTTATGCACTTTTACTTCCTTAGACATTTTCATATAAGCATTTGTTATATAAATGAGGCAAAATACAGGTACCATCATCCCAACAACACCCTTACCCAACCAATTCATAGCTGGTAAGATAGGCGAAAGCCAAGTAGCTCCCTCGATGATTCCTAAGTAAATAACAGAAGCCCCTTTCCCTCCATACAGTACTAAATAAGTAGCCAAAATATTGTTGCATAGTTCTGGGAGTAGCGCCTCGGCACAAAAAATAGTAAAATCTTTTATATTGCCTATCCCCATAAATCTTGTAAGTCTTATATTCGTTAACGTCATCAGTATAACAATACTCACAAGCGCCCACTGATTTCGCTCCCGCTTCCGCATAAAACTGCTAGTTATATAAGCTCTGATACTTTCTCTACCTATAAGCGCTGTTCCTATTACAAAAACATTTGTTATTATCCCTGTCAAAGTTTGGTTATAAGGACTCTTACCAAATCCCTGTACTACTCCACCCAGTATATTAATACTCATGTATATAATGCCACAGTTAAACGCCCACACATATATAGTACTCTTATAGGTTGCCTTACCTATTAAATGAATCTTAGGGATTTTATACTGGATTAAAAAAGCTAAGACAATAAAATAGCTAGGCTTTATCCCATAAGTAAATACAGTGTTTCCTATTCTATTAAGTAAAAATGAGTTTTCAACACTATATAATACAACTAGCATTACTCCTAAAAAAAGGGCTATTTTTTTATACAAACTATTTTTAATCTCTCCTACCATTCTTTTTCCTTCTTACTCTGTAAATTTATTTTAACTCATTATAAATAAGAATTTATCTTTTTAATACCACTTACTTCTGAACTTTATTCAACAGTATCACTATCAGTTGATATACTGCCTGATTCTCTGCTATTTGATGCTGTACTGTCTGTTGATGCCTCGCTATCTGGTGCTGTGCTGCTTGCTGGTGCTCCACCATCTAGTTCTGTACTACTTGTTGGTGCTTCACTATCTAGTTCTGTGCTGCTTGCTGGTGCTTCACTATCTAGTTCTGTGCTGCTTGGTGGTGCTCCACTATCTAGTTCTGTGCTGCTTGCTGGTGCTCCACTATCTGGTGTCGTACCACTTGTCAGTTCTCCATCACCTGTTAGTATTCCTCTTGGTTCAACACCTTCTAATCCTAATTGACCAGCACCCAATACATTTTCTTGGTTCATATTCATCGGCTCAATAAATCTTACTTTATATACCTTTTCAACAAAATACTGCCAACCTTCTCGCTCTGGCATTCCTTGTTGAATAAAGTTTAATTTAATCTTTAAATCTCCCATTGTACAACCATTTCCCTGCTCTTTTAATAAGGATTTTAGCTTAGAATCACTCATCTTTATTTCAAAACTATATTTCTTCTCCTTAGTATCTTCTTTTATCAATTTAACTTCAACATCTAATTTTTTCAGGAAGTCTCCATTTCCTCTAGTCTTTTTACCATCTTCTAATAAAACTTCTTCTTTTGAAAACGAGAGAGAATTTTTAACAAAATAGATCTCATAATCTAAGTACTCTATAGGAATGCTAGAATGTCCTCCTACTGTCGCCTCTACATCAAATTTAAAAATCATCTCATCTTTATCATCTTTCTTTGCCAGATGTATCCTATTCATTTCACTTAACTCATCACCTTGATAAACTTCTATATCATACTCATATGTCACTTTAGTACACTCTAATTCTACTCTAGGAGTCTTTACTTCTGCTTTTATTGTATTTACATCTGACCAATACCCATAGCTTACTCCTAACAAGCTAGCTGTAATCATCATCATAACTATTAATCTGTAAGATTTTTTAAATCTATGACTAAACTTCTTGATACGCATTCTGCTCCTCCTCCCCTTAATCTTTTCTATCTTATTGTTGATTATGTTGTTTAAATGATATCTCTAAATCAAAGCTAACATCTTTGCCTTCATATTTATTCTCTTTACTGTTTTCATCATACTTTGCTGTAGGTAAAGCAACTTCCCACTTTTCGAAAACCAAAGATTCTCCAGGCTCCAATTTCAAATCGTTAAGCTTCTTCTCGAGTTCTGTAGCTAGCTTTGCAATAGGCGTACCTATAGTGATTATCTCTAACTCATCAGAACCACCTACTATTCTAACGCTGCCTTTTATCGTAACCTGCTCTGTCGTATCATCATCTGTCCCCTCTTTCATCGTAACATCGACTTTCCCAACAACAGCTGGCATACTTCCTTCATTTTTAAACTCCGCTCCAAATTCATAAATTCTTCCCGGAAATAAGTCTTGCATATCATAAGTAAAACTTTTAATATCTTGTGAATCTCCTTGTTCTCTAGCATTTTTGGTGTATTCTGATACATTGGCAGGTATCCCAATTACTTTAAATTCTCCTGTCGAAACTATTCCTTCTACTTCTAACCCGTCTGTCCACCATGCATATCCCGTTCCTAAGAAAACACTGCTAGCTATTAAGATGGTTGCTAAGAACTTTTTCTTTTTCATTATAGCTCTCCCCTTAGACTTTTATATTAATCCTATTCATTAAATTCTATAGTTTCACTACTACTATTGTATGACCTCTCAATCTTTCCCACATGCCCTATAAGTGTAATTTTATATACTACTAAAGTAGTATATAAATCAAAAAGATGGCTCCTTCTACAAAGAACCATCCTTCTGTCTATGCTATTGCAAAACCCTTAGATTGATTATTCGGCTTTTTGTGCTGCTGTCAATGCATTATGTTGAGTCCATTTAATATCTATTCCAAAACTTTCCTCTACAATATTATTACCTGCATAATCACTTTCAAAATCTTCAACCCCACCTGGCAAAACAAAGATAAGTGTTGTTATAATAGTTTCTTGTGGCTCTAACTTCTTATTATCATAAAGTCCTGCTAATACATCAGCTATTTCGCTAACTGGTTTTTTGCCTGCTAAAATCTCATCTGTTACACTATCAACTGCTCCTAATACAGCTACTACTTGCAATTCTTCTTCAAGACCATTCATATCAGGTGCTGAAAGAACTTCATCTATTACAGCTGGTATTGTTCCTACATTTTGAACTTCAAAAGTTGCAGTTGCAAAACTTCCTGGGTAAAGTTTTGTCATAGTAATGGTTACACCTTTTTCAGATGCTACAGCTTTGGCTTCTGTAATATATCCTGATGCCCCTAAAGCCCCTTTTGCTGTAGAACTAGTTGCAACTGTTTCCCCACCGTCTTTTGGATCTTGCACATTAAATTTCTGAGTTTTTGTAAACCAACAATTATTATAATATCCAATTTGGCCCAAAAATATGCCTTTTACATAACTATTGTCCGGACCTCTATTTCCACCTTTATCACCATAGTAATACCAAGTTCCTTTCAAGGGTCCAGATGCTACAGTAATGTCTTTCTTCCAAAGTGGTATTGAACTTCCTAATTCTGAAGGTGTTTCATTCAATTCACCTGTTATGCCATTTGTTGCGCCCTCAGTATAAACAACTTTTAACTCTCCAGTTGTTACTGTAGCATTTACCGTCAATTGATCTGTCCAATAGGCATAGCCTGTGCCAAGTAATGCGATAGAAGCCACTAAAACCCCTACTAACAATTTAGATCTTTTCATTTTCTAATCTCCCCTTATTTGGTTTTTATATGAATTACTTTACTATGATGTTATTATATGTCGCCTACATATTCCATACATTACCATTTAGTGTAGTGTGCTATACTACTTTAGTACCATATCAAAAGCTTTAACCCATAAAAAAAGAGACCTCTCAGTCTCAACTCATCTATTTCACCTCAATATCATCTCGTCGTCTTCGCTGCTTAGCTGCAAACAATGCCGCCTCTGTACGATGAGTCATACCAAGTTTTCCAAGAAGACTACTAATATGTTTCTTAACCGTATTCTCAGATATAAAAAGCTTCTCTGCAATCTGTGTATTTGTAAAACCCTTGCCCAGTTCTATAAGCACTTCATACTCTCTCTCGGTAAGCACTTCCTGTAAATGACTTTTTTGCCCCTTCTTTACTTGCGTCTCTACCCCAACATCATAAAACTTTCTTCCACGGCTAATACACTTTAACCCATAAAGGATATCTTCTACGTTAGAATCCTTTAGCATATAACCTTCCACCTCTAGTTCTTTTGCCTTTACAAAGTCCCCATTTCGAGATGAAGAGGTAAGTACCACAAACTTTGTAGCAATATTTTCTTGTCTTGTTCTTCCTATAAGATCTAAACCATTCTCCTTATTGCCTAAATTGATATCTAAAAGGGTAATATCTGGCCTTGTAATACGCAGCACCTTCATTGCCTCTTCTATATTAGACGCTTCTTCAATCTTTTCAAAACAACTTTCAACCGATAAACTAGCAAGCATTCCTTTTCTTACAATATCATGATCATCAACGATTAATAGTGTCATACTATTTCCTTTCTACTATCTTGTTCTACTTTGCTTAATATACTCATTTCTATTGTAGTCCCATGAGAAGAGCTTGAGTTAATGGTCATATCGCCACCTAATGAAGCTACCAGATACTGCATGTTCCTTAGTCCTAATCCCAATGTTCTTTTTGTTTTTACTTGTTCTGGGTCAAATCCGATACCATTATCTCTTAGTATTACTTTTACTTCTCTATAAGTTATGCTAAGGATTATTTCAATAAAACTAGCTTTGCCATGTTTTATGGCATTAGAAATCCCTTCACATATAATCCTATACAAAGAGGTTTGCTCTTTAATAGTAAGCTGTCTATAGTACCCCTCTACTGTTAGTATTATACTTATTTTATGTAAGTTTTGCATTTCTTCAATATAACTTTTAATCCTATCTGGAAAACTATTAGTTCCATCTTTATCAGAACTTAGTCCATATATCGTTTTTCTAAGTTCTGTCATAGCTCTATTAATACTAGCTCGATTAGTATTAAGCTCCTCTACAGCTTGCATCTCATCCATCTTTTCAAAGGTCTTAGAAATAGTAAATAAGTTGCATGATACTGCAAATAATTTTTGGAGCACATTATCATGAATTTCATTTGCTATGCGATTTTGCTCTTGTTCTACAATTAAAATATCATTCATTTCTTCTAGACTAAACTGTTGAAAAAGCATACCACTTAACTGAGCTATAAAATTTAACTTTTCTAACTCCTCACTATTTGCTACAAGCAAAATCCCAAAGACTGTATGAGAATATCTTATATTTATTCCTGTAAAGATCATATTATTCACCGGTAATTGCCAGTTTTTATTTTTATCTTTTTGTTCTTTGTAGATTTCAATGGCTTTTTCAAAGGTTTCTCTTACTAATTTCTCTTCTAACTGCCTAGAATAAACACTGTAACTTTCATTTTGCCCTTCAGTTTTAATAAACAGCGCACCTTCACTATTTAAAACTTGAGTTGTATAATCCAACATCAGCTCAATAAGACTTTTACTATTGTTTTGACTGCTGAATAAATGAACTGCTTCATAAGTTTTAACCACATATTCAAGCGTTTCTTCGACTTTCATATTAGATTTTTTTAGCTGTTCATTAATAATCATTATTTCACTACTTTTTTGCTCTATTTCTTTTGCATAACTTACAAATATCTGT
>CALJTN010000395.1 GCA_937976175.1 uncultured Clostridiaceae bacterium
CCTAGCCTACAACTTTTCTTATTGCTTCAAGTACTCTATCTGCTTGAAATGGCTTAACTATAAAGTCTCTTGCGCCAGCTCTTATGGCATCCATAACCATTGTCTGTTGACCCATAGCACTACACATAATTATTTTTGCAGCAGGATCAAAGGCCTTAATTACTTTAACTGCTTCTATTCCATCCATATCAGGCATAGTTATATCCATAGTAACAATATCTGGTTTTTCTGCTTTATATAGTTCTACAGCTTTTATCCCATTACTTGCTTCTCCCACAACCTCGAATCCATTTTTCTCTAGTATATCCTTTATCATCATTCTCATAAATGCAGCGTCATCGACGATTAATACTTTAGCCATTTTATATTACCTCCAATTAATTTATACCTAATGAACTTAATATTTTTTCTAGTGATCCAGGCATCGGTATATAATAGAAATGCCCACTTATTTTTTGGTTTTCTTGTAAGAACTGTGTTTCCAAATCAAGTACATACTCATCAAACTGACCTGATTCGATAAAAGTAGTTGATAGTATTGCCCCCATCATATCCAAAGTAACAGCTGGTACAGAAGGCATAATTAGAAGATTTGTAAGTTTTGATATTGCATTCATATAAGAACTTGAAATAATATTTCCTATCTCACATAATGCAGAACTGCCAATCTCCGTTATTTCATCTTGTGTTTCCCCTAGCAACCTAGAAATAATTTTCAGAGCAACTTCCTTTTCTAAAGTAAATAGTATATTGCCTGGTGTATCTCCAAGCACTCTTACAATAACACCAATTACCACTTCTTCAATGCCTATTTTTGAAAATATATCATCAAAGGGAACAACATTTACTGCTGGCACCGTCATATCTACTTTTTCATTTAATAGTTGAGACAAGGAAGTGGCTGCATTTCCTGCGCCAATATTGCCTACTTCTTGTAGCGCATCTAATTGAATAGCACTAAGCTCGGAATAATCCATATTACACCCTCCTTACACTAAGGCAGCAACATCTAGTATCAAGGTAACCAGACCATCTCCTAAAATAGTTGCTCCTATGTATTCCTTTAATCCTTGCAGTGTTTTCCCCAGTGGCTTTATTACAATTTCTTGTTGTCCTAGCAACGAGTCTACTAAAAGTCCTACTATTTTCTCTCCTACTTTTACAATAACAATATATTTTTTTGTTTTCTCACTAGTTTCTGTTTGCAATTTTTTACTTACTCTTATTAGTGGAATTACATTATCATTGTAGACAATCACTTCTTTGTTATTAGTTTTCTTAATTAGGTCTTCCTTATAGTCTATTACTCTATCGATATAACCAAGAGAAATAGCCATAGTCTCATCACCAATTTTCACCAATAACGCCTGAATAATTTGTAAGGTCAGCGGTAATCTTATAATAAAGGAAGTTCCTTTGCCAATTTCACTTATAGCATCCACGGTTCCACCAAGAGCTGCAATTTTGGTTTTAACAACATCCATGCCCACTCCGCGACCAGAGATATCTGTTACTTTCTCGTTAGTGCTAAAGCCTTGTGCAAAAATTAAATTCTTTACATCTGAATCTGACATTCCTTCAGTATTTATACCGATTTTATTAGCTTTTGCCTTAATTTTATCAACATCTAAACCTTTCCCATCATCTTCAACTTTTATTATAGCTTTGGTGCCTTCTGCATAAGCTACAAGCTTAATCTTACCAATAGGATTTTTCCCTTTAGCAATTCTTTCTTCACTGGATTCTACACCATGATCTGCTGCATTACGAAGTAAATGTAGTAGTGGTTCCCCAATCTCATCGATAACTGTCCTATCAAGTTCTGTTTCCTGACCCTGTATTTCAAGTTCCATTTCCTTTCCAAGATCTTTAGATAAATCTCTTATCATCCTTGGAAACCTATTAAATACTACTTCTAGTGGCAGCATTCTTATTTTCATCACTAAATCTTGTAGTTCAGAGGTGGCTCTAGCTACTTGTTCTAAAGTTTCATTTAAATCACTTAATTTATGATTACTACTTATTTGTTCTAACCTAGTCCTATGAATTACAAGTTCTGAAACCATATTCATAAATTTATCTAATCTATCAAGTTCAACTCGCACAGATTGATGAACTTTTTTATGAACCACTGCTTCTTTCTTGCCCTTATCTTCCATGGAAGCTATGCTTTTCACTGTTTCTAATTGAACTCCCTTAGATTCTTCCACTTTGTTAAAGTCTACTACTTTTTCAGAAAAGTTCTCCTTAGCAGTTTCAACGTCAACAGGTTCTACCATTACTTCTTCTACTTCAGATATGTTTAATAAAATGTCAACAACTTCTGATTTGTCTTTATTAGTAATATAAATTAAACTTATTTGAAATTCAAAATTCTCATTTTCTATATCCTCTGCTCCTGGTATTGATTTTATTATCTCACCATATTCTTCTAAACTCTTAAAAATAAGAAACGCTCTTGCTGATTTAAGTAGTGTGTTTTCACTTATCAAAATTTTTATTTCAAAGGCATTAAATCTTTTATCCATAGCTTGCTTAACCACATTGATGTCATATTGGTTAAGGTTAATCTTCTCACTAAAATTAGAATTAGTTTCTTCATCTTCATGACTTTGGATTTCTAAATCCTTAGCTGTAGCATTTCCTTCTGCTATAGAGTGTAAATCCTGCAATATATCCTCAATTGAGATTTCCTCAGAATTTCCCTCTGAAATATTATTTACCATTTTTTCTAAAGTATCCAGACACGTAAATAAAACAGTTACCACCTTCTCTGTTACTTTAAGCATGCCTTCTCTAAATTTGGATAAAACATCCTCCATTTTATGTGTTAGTTCAGCCATTTTACTAAATCCCATAGTTGCCGCCATACCTTTTATGGTATGTGCTACTCTAAATATTTCATTTAGCTTATCTATATTCTCTGGTTGTTGTTCCAGCTCAAGAAGCGATTCGTTCAATGTCTGCAAATTTTCCATAGACTCTTCTAAAAACATTGACATATATTGCGATGTATCCATTCTTTCCCTCCCTATTAGTTATTATTTAACTTATATTTTTTTATAGATAAATGTAGATGTTTTTTCAAATCCATATTCTTTATAATTATATATACTTTCAGTGGCACCAACAAAAAGCAATCCGCCTTTTTTTAGTGAGGCACTGAATTTTTTGTATATTTTTTCCTTAACATCTTGATTGAAATAAATAACTACATTTCTACATACTATCAAATCAAAATTGCTTTCATAGTTATCTAAAATAAGATCATGCTTCTTAAATTCTACCATTTTTTTAATATGAGAATTAACGCAATATTTATCCTCTTTAACTATAAAGTACCTATCCAAAAATTGCTTTGATACATTTTTAATTTCTGAGTAGACATATTCGCCGCTTTTTGCCTTTTGGAGTATTGTGCTATCTATGTCTGTAGCAACAATTTTATGATTAGCATTTGGACCTAAATTATCCATAATCATAGCTAGTGAATAAGGTTCCGCTCCAATAGAACATGCCGCACTCCAAACTTTAAGTCCAGAGTTATAGGATAGTTCTGATAAAACTTTTTTTGAAAGTTCATTAAAAATTTCAGGATTCCTAAAAAATTCTGTTACATTTATTGTGATAAAGTCTAAGAATTTCTGCTTTTGAGCCGGATCTTTTTTTAGCAAGTTAATATACTCTTCTACTGAATTCACTTCAACTCTTGACATTAAACTTAAAATCCGTCTATGCAATTGATTAGATTTATATGCTGATAAATCTATGTTATATTCTTTTAGTACCCATTGCTGAAAATATATCAAATCCATTAGCTATATTCATCTCCCCATTACAACTTTATTAATTTCTCCAGCCATATTCTCAAGCATTACAATTTCATCTACTTTACCTGTTTCAAAAGCAGCTTTTGGCATTCCATATATTATACAAGTAGACTCATGTTCAGCCATAGTAATGCCTCCATTATTCTTAATAGCTACTGTTCCTTGCGCTCCATCTTTTCCCATACCCGTAAGTATAACACTTAGTAGCCTAGCTCCATATACCTTAGTAGCGGACATAAAAAGCTTATCTACAGCAGGACGCACTCCCCAAAGAGTAGGTTCTGTGTTTAGATGTATTCTCTTGTCGCTTCCTATTTCCATATGATATCCACCAGGAGCGATATAAACCACATTTTTTTCTACATGGTCACCATCTTTTGCTTCTACAACCTTTAATTTACTATTTAAATTCAATCTATCAGCAAAGGCCTTAGTAAAGCCCATGGGCATATGTTGCACTACTAAAACTGGAACTCCTATATTATCCTTCAAAGCGGTTATTACTTTATATAAGGCTTTAGGTCCACCTGTGGATGCACCCATAACCACAGCTTCTATATTGTGTGTTGCTCCAGTTCTACTATGTGTTACTGCCATTTCATTTGCTGTTTTAGTGGTAACTTTATGAGGCTTTTCTATATTAGTTTTAAAACTCTTTTCATCAGTGGTAATACTTTTACCTTTATTTTGCATAAAAGCTAATTTTATTTTTTCCACCAATTCATTTCTTACTTTGCTAATGTCTAGTGATATTGCTCCAGAGGGTTTTGCTATAAAATCAAAAGCTCCTAGTTCAAGACATTCCATAGTGAGTTCAGTGCCCGTTTTAGAAATACTACTAAGCATAATAATTGGAACGTCTACGCTAATTTTCTTTAACTCTTTTAAGGTTGCCATACCACCCATTTTGGGCATTTCAATATCCAGTGTTATTACATCCGGTGTATTTCGGGCTATTTTTGTTAATAAGTCCTCACCATTCTTTGCTGTATCTATAACTTCCATTTCTGCTTCAGCATTGATCATATCTGAAACAATTTTTCTCATTAATGCTGAATCATCTACTACAATCACTTTAATTTTTTTAAACAATTTATATCACCTCATTAACTATACATAAACCTTAAATTTCTGTAGTTCCCATACCCACAGTTCTAATAGCCAACAACCCGCTAGTGGTGTCAAATATCAAAGTTCTTCCTTTATTGCCCCCAATATCTTCTGCTACTATAGGAATGGCCAGCACTCTTAGAGTATTTTTCACAGCTATTCCATTTCTATTACCAATATCCATAACTATGCTCTTATCTGAGAAGTTAAACATTGAGGCACCACCTGCTATTTTAGCTCTCATATTTTTAAGCTTTGCTCCTTTTTTTATCATTTGTTCTACTAATATTGGTATAGCTAAATCTGCAAATTTGATTTCGTTAGTTATTTTATTAAACTGGCTACTATCTGGAAGCATTATGTGGGCAAGTCCTCCAACTCCTACATCTTTATCATAAATTGCAATACCCACACAAGACCCCAATCCCACAGTTATTAATTTATCTGGAGAGTATGCTACATTTAAATCTGCAATACCTACTTTAATTTCATTATATTCCATAATTACACCCTATTTTTATAATATTTGTATTTTTTCATCTTCAGTTAAGATAGCTGAAAGATTTAAATATATGATTATCCTACCATCAATTTTAATAAGTCCTTTGATATATCTTTTAGATATGCCCGAAATTATTTCTGGCGAATCTTCTACGCTATCCATCTTTACATCCTTAACTTCAGATACAAAATCAACTATTATACCTATTTTACTATAACCTTGTTTAGCAACTATTATCTTGGACTCCTCTTTTATTTCACCAAGTGGTAAATTAAACCTTTTTGATAGTGTTATAACCGGTAATATTTTACCTTCATAATTTATAACCCCTTCTACAAATTCTGGTGAATCAGGAATTTTAGTTGATTTCTCATACCCGAGTATTCGCTCTACTTCCATAATATTAGTAGCATAATACTCGCCATTTATGCTGAAAATCAATATTTTAATTTCTTGTTCCTTCATGTTAAATCCCCCTATAACATTAGTTTATCAACAATTAGTTCCCTGCTTTCATCTACAAAAGCATGAATGTTCTTGCTAGCAACATCTAATACATATTCTCTAGTACCTATTATAAATCTAGTATTAGGATAAGCAACTTCTGCCCATATATGACCATGGTTTTCTACCATAAGCTTTGTTGATACCCCTCCTAATCCCCCAACTATTTTGCATCTAATTTCTTTTGAGGCTTTTATAACTCCGCCTCTTGCCACGCTCTTGTCCTTTTGAAATACCACACTATCACTTGCTGTTATTTGTGATACATACTGACCCTTTCCATCAAACGTAATGTTACCGGAACTTTTAATAATTGAGTCTTGACAATAGTCTAAGGTAACATTTACTGGAATAGTTAAATTTCTCTCTAAGATAGATATTTTATTATCAATAATTCTCACTGCGTCATTTAATTCCTCATAATCCTTAATGTTAAGAGGACCTAAATCAAGTATTCTATGTTTAATAATAAACATTAACTCATCTTCGCTAATCTGCTGCTCCATTATTCTTTCTGCTACTTTAATCGAAGCTTTAGGAAGTTTTTTAAACTTAGTCTCTAGTAAAATTTTAATGAGTTCACCATCACTAGTATTTCTTTCTAAAAGGCTCATTTCTTTCAATTGCCTTATAGAAGATATTAATTTTATAAGATCATTTTTCATGTTTTTTAAGTCACTTAAATATTCTAAAGTTACTACGTCTTCCTTTCCCGCAGCAAGGGTTGAATGGATTACATTGCCTTTTACCACGATATCCCCCTTAGCAGTAAGTTCTGCTTCTGCTACATTGTTTTTAATCAAAATAGAATTCCCTGCTTCTACTTTCATGCCTTCACTTACGCTACCATGGATAATTACATCTCCAACAAACTTAATATTCCCTGTTTTAAGTTCCACATCTCCATTTATTTCGTGAACTTCGTAAACGAAAAAAATGTTCCCCCTAGCGGAAGGTTTACCTTTTCTTGAAGCTACAACAGTGTATTCATCTGCCATTTCACAGCCTTCGCCTGCAGCTAATACTATCTTTTTTACATTTTTAGCTTTCACAATATTGCCTGCAATATCCATTCCATCTTCTCCATTTTTCCCTGGATAAAGAATAGCCAAAACTTGTCCTTTTTCTACTCCCTCTACTGAACCTATGGCCTTGTAGTCTATAACTTGGGTATCATCATAATCCTCATGGCTTTGCTCATTCATGGCATTATACTTAATTTCCAACTTGTCATCAATTCCATTTATAGTCTTCTTTCCAGTTGCAATAAGCATTTCTAAAGTCTCAGTAGATTCAGCGACTTTTAAGATATTTGTCTTTAAAATGCCATATTTAATATTATGATTTAGCAACTCATTTTTAATTTCTGATTCTTTAAATTTAGGTGGCATAAGTTCTTCTTTTATCTCTATTTCTATGGAGGCTGAATTAGTGGTTTCTATATCTTTTAGTTTATAAGTGGTTTTAGGTTTATACATGATGCTAACATA
>CALJTN010000396.1 GCA_937976175.1 uncultured Clostridiaceae bacterium
CAATATAATAAAAATAATACCTTCTAAGAAAACAGCAGCCAGTGCTACTTGCCATGGAACTTTCATTCCTATTACTACAGTATAAGCAAAGAATGCATTTAGTCCCATGCCTGGTGCTAGTGCAAAAGGAAGATTAGCATATAAACCCATAAGAATTGTTGCAAAAGCTGCTGTTAAACATGTTACTGTTACTACGGCAGCTGCAGGCATTCCTACAGCAGGATCTCCTAGTATGTTTGCATTAACTATGATAATGTAGGCCATAGTTAAAAATGTAGTTATTCCCCCAATAACCTCCTTTTTTACGTCGCTTCCATTTTCTTTTAGCTTAAAATACTCCATTTTGTTGCCCCCTTATATATTTTTTTATATTCATTAAGCCCTATGAATTATTCACAGAGCAGAATATTTATATTATTCTTTTGAGCAGTTACAATGATGTTTTTTAACTTTTTCTACAGCATTTACTATGTTCTCATAACCTGTGCAACGGCAAAGGTTACCTGAGAGTGCTTTCTTAAGCTCATCTGTGGTGTACTCTTTAGCATCTTCAATAACGGGGATAGCTGACATAATAAATCCACAGGTACAAAAACCACACTGAACAGCACTTTCATCTATGAACGATTGTTGAATTTCTGATATATTTCCATCTGCATCCATCAAATTCTCAGTTGTAACAATTTCTTTACCTTCTGCCCATATGGCGAGATAAATACAGGAATCAATGGCTTCTCCATTTATAAGCACAGTGCAAGCCCCACATTCTCCAACCTCACAGCCTTTTTTAACACTCATAAGATGAAGCTGATTTCTCAGAACATCCGCAAGTGAATCTCTATCATCTATCATAAGCTCTTTAGCTTCATCATTTACTCTACATTTTAAAATCACATTAGCCATTGATTACACCTCCAGATCTTTTTATTGCTTCCTTTAAAGCTCTTTGACACAATTCATAAACAAGCTGAAGACGAAAATCTTTAGATGCCCTCCAGGAAGAACGTGGATTAACCTCTGTTTTTGCTGTTTCACCAAAAATATGAAACATTTCATGGGAAATTTTCATTCCCTTTATAGCTTCTTCTGCCTTAGGGCATCGCATTGGAATAGGACCTGCCACCCCATAAGCAAGATGTACATCTTCAATAGTATCTTTCTCTGCATTAAGCTTACAAGTTACAGAGCAACCAAGGGTTGCTATATCCATTGCATTACGCATAGCATACTTAATATACTTACCTGTATAGTTTTCATAATTTTCTCTTGTAATATAAATAGCTGTAAGTAACTCACCATTTTTCAAACTAACTTTGCCTGGCCCTACATAGTACTCAGAGATAGGAATAACTCTCTTTCCACTAGGTCCTGTTATTTCAAGTTTAGCATTTAGTGCAAAAAGAGTGGATGCACTATCTGCACTGGTAACACCATTTGAAATGTTCCCTCCAATGGTTCCAATATTTCTTAATTGTGGACCTCCTATTTCATCAACGGCTTCTCCTAGTACTGGAATGTACTTTTGAATAATAGGATTTTTTGTTATATGTGAAAAACTTGTGAGGGCACCTATCTTTATACTTTCATCTTCTTCCATAGATATTCCTCTTAGTTCATCTAACCCATTAATACTTACAAGAGAACATCCAGCTAGCTTTCCATGGCGAATACTAATAAGTACGTCACTTCCCCCTGCAATAATTATAGCCTGGGGATCAGCTACAAGCTGTTTTATAGCATCCTCAGTTGAAGTTGCCTTATATATTTTTCCAATATCATACATTGTTATTTCATCCCCTTTGCTATATTAAATTCGCTTCTTTAAATTTTTCTACAAGCCTCTGTGGAGTTAATGGAGCAACATTAAACTGAACTCCTGTAGCATTAAGTACAGCATTTCTAATGGCAGGTGCAACAGGAATAGCTGGCGGTTCACCTAGTGCTTTATTACCAAAAGGCCCTGACACATCATAGGTTTCCACAAACTGTGCTTCTAAATGTGGTGTGTCCATAGTAGTTGGAAGTTTATAATCAAGTAAATTATCATTAAGGGTTTTACCTGTCTTTTCATTGAATAGAAGCTGCTCACTTAAACCAAAACCTAAGCTCATGCTCATACCACCATGTACCTGTGCTGCAGCAAGCTGAGGATTAAGCAGTTTACCACAATCATGAACGTTAATAACTTTATTAACTTTAATTTTACCAACAGGAATATCAACTTCTACCTCAGCAAAGCATACTCCAAAAGCAAAGGTATTAGATTTACATTGGTTGGTTACTTCCGCTGTTATGTGAACCGATCTTTCTGTATTGTAAAGTGCATGCATAGAAACTTCTTTAAGTGAAACTAAAGCCTCCCCAGTTTCCTTTGATATAATATTATTATCCTTAAGGTCAAGGTTTGCAATAGGTAGTTTTAGCATAAAGTTTGCGTGTTCTATTATTTTTTCCTTCAGCTCCAGGGCCGCTCTTTTAGCAGCCATGCCTGATACATAAGATTGCCTAGATGCGTAAGCTCCTGTGTCAAAAGGTGTAACATCTGTGTCTTGAGTTGATATTATGTTTACGTTTTCAAATGGAATATCCAGAACCTCTGATACCATTTGTGCGAATACTGTATCTGCCCCTTGACCTATTTCTGTAGCGCCCATTTGCACTTGAACAGAGCCATCTTGGTTAAGTATAATTCTACAAGCTGCTGTTTCTAAGGATATAGGATAAACACCTGTTGCATAACTAAATATTGCCATACCAATACCTTTTCTCACGGGTCCTGTCTGGTTTTCGTATTCCTTAAGTTTATTATCCCAGTCTATATATTTTCTACCTTTTTCAATACATTCATAAAGTCCACTACTATTACACTGGATTTTATTATCAACAAAACCTACTTTCATAGCATTGAGTTTTCTTATTTCAATCTGGTCTACCCCAAGTCCCCTTGCAACGTCATCAACATGAGATTCTACCGCAAAAGTTAACTGTGGTATACCATAACCACGCATAGCACCTGCAGTAGGCATATTGGTAAACACTGAATACATATTACCTTTAGTTGCAACTTCATCGTTATATATTTGCTTAAACCCATGACCTGCTTTATTTACCATACTATGTCCATGAGATGCATAAGCACCTTTATTGCCGTATATCTCTATTTCCCTTGCAACAAAACGTCCATTTGGTCTTACATAAGTTTTAATTTTAATTTTCATGGCAGTACGTACTCTAGTGCTAACAAAATCTTCTTCCCGTGTAAGGTCCAGTTTAACGCATCTACCACCAAGAACTTGACATAAATATGCATTAAGTGGTTCATAAAGAACATCTTGTTTGTTACCAAATCCTCCACCTATATAGGGCTTAATTACTCTTATTTTACCCCAATCCATGCCAAGAGCTTGGCCAATTACACGTCGTGCAATATGTGGAATCTGAGTTGATGAAACAACAACAATTTTTTTTCCTTCAGCGTAAGCATAAGAAATTGGATTTTCAATTTGACAATGTTTAACCATAGGAGTTTCATACTCCCCTTGAAAAACAATAAGACCCTCTTCTTTTATAGCCTTCTCAAAGTTTCCGATTTCATAACTTGAATGTGCAAGAATATTATCAGGATAATCCTCATGAATAGATTTCGCTCCTTCTTTCAAAGCAGCCTCAACGGACACTAATGGTTCATATTCCTCATATTCAACTTTTATAAGGTCAATTGCTTTTGTTGCAGTTACAATATCCTTAGCAACTACAGCTGCTATGTCATCACCATAATATCTAACTCTCTCATTAAGTAACTTCCTGTCTGCTACATCCTGATGACTAGGATCAAGTGAATAAGGATGCCCAGCTGTTGGAAATGTAATGTTAGGAACATCAAAGCAAGTTATAATCTTTATAACCCCTTCAAGTTTCATTGCCTCTGAAATATCCATACTTTTAACAAGTCCACTGCCAATAGTACTATGCATAACTTTAGCAATAAGCGCATTACTTAACTTAAAATCATCAGTATACTGTGCACGCCCAGTTACTTTATCAAAAGCATCAATTCTTTTAACATTTTCTCCAATACTCATTGTACTCCTCCTATAATAAATTTAATATTTTCTCATAAACTTCTTTAATACAGCATCACTTTCATGATAAGTCTTTTGCTCATCAATATTTGTAAGAATCCCCTCTTTTACAACCACCTTGCCGTTTACAATGGTATAATCCACATTCCCTTTAAACCCCATAGTACTAAGTAAGGATTTAGGATCGAAATCAGCACATATAAGCTGTAACCTATTAATGTTTATCATAAATAAATCCCCTGCCATACCAACGGATAATTGTCCAATATCATCACGTCCAAGAACTCTAGCACTACCTTTTGTAGCTATTTTCAGTATATCGTAGGCTGTAGGTGCATTTTTACTTGAATTTAGTCTATGTAGTAAAAATGCAACTCGAAGCTCTTCAAGCATGTTTGAGCCGTCGTTGCTTGCACTTCCATCAACTGCAAGTCCAACAGGCAGGTTAAGTTTTAACATATCAGGGATTTTTGCAATTCCAGAGGATAATTTCATGTTAGATATAGGACAATGGGCAATGCCTGTCCCGGTCCTCGCAAGCAAATTAAGTTCCTCCTCATTAAAGTGAATACCATGGGCAAACCACACATCAGAACCTAGCCATCCTAGGCTTTCCATATACTCAAGAGGGCGCATATTAAACTTCTCCAGAGTAAAGTTTTCCTCATCCACTGTTTCTGCAAGATGTGTGTGTAGCCTAACCCCTAGACCTCTTGCAAGCTTTGCTGGTTCACGCATTAAATCTCCTGTAACACTAAACGGTGAGCAAGGTGCAAGGGCAACTTGCCTCATGGAAAAAGGGTTTTTATCATGAAATTTTCTCACTAAATTTTCACTGTCTTTTAAAATCTCATCAACAGACTGAACCACAGTATCTGGTGGTAGTCCTCCATCCTTAACACTTAGGGACATACTGCCTCTTGAGGCATGCATTCTGATACCAAGTGTTTTGGCTACTTCAAACTGAGTTTCAATAAGGTTGTTTTCATTTTCAGGAAATACGTAGTGATGGTCAAAACAAGTTGTACAACCGGTTTTTAAAAGCTCTCCCATTCCACAAAGAGAACTGTACCTAATAACATCACTATTTATATTTTTCCAAATTTCGTACAAATATTTTAGCCATGGAAATAGCTCCATGTTCTGAACCTTCGGAATATTTCTGCTAAAAACCTGATAGAGATGATGATGTGTATTTATAAGTCCTGGGTACACTATCATATTCGTGGCATCTATAATCTCCTTGGCTTCTTTAACTTCACTTCCTATGTATTTAATTTCACCATCTTCAATATATAGGTTTGTATTTTCTAATAAATTATCATCATGATCACAGGTTACAAGGTACTTAATATTTTTCAAAAGAATTGAATTTTTCATAATATGCTCCTATGCTAATACTATAAAAATACTTAATTTAAAGTTTTCTGAATAGTATGTGATTATAAAATTAGTATATCACCTCAAAATTACTATATCAATTGTATTTACAAAATATTTTTTATTTTGCAAATTTTTTGAATAATTATGTTTGTATATTTTTAGTACTAATAAAAGACCAGCACATTATATGCAACATGTATGGATTATTATATGCTGGTATGCTGAAACTTTATCACATCAAACAGTCCTTGATCTGTAATTTTCAGTTCAGGAATAACTGGCAATGCCATAAAGGCTAAGGTCATAAAAGCATTGACGCTTTCATTAATTTTTAGTTCCTCCATAGCTATTTTGTTAAGTTCCTCATGACCTCTTGAGACAGTCTCTAAATCTTCACTGGACATAATCCCTCCAATATCTAAAGGTAAACATCCCCGTACCTCACCATCTTTAACAATAACTAGCCCTCCACCAATATCTATTATTTTTTCCACAGCTATTTTAACGTCCATGGTATTGTCCCCTATAACAATTAAGTTATGGGAATCATGTGCTATGGTGGATGCAATAGCTCCATTTTTTAACCCATATCCCTCAATTAAACCTTTAGCAATATTACCAGTACCTTTA
The DNA here is from genome assembly GCA_937976175.1 of uncultured Clostridiaceae bacterium. Classification (GTDB taxonomy): domain Bacteria; phylum Bacillota; class Clostridia; order Clostridiales; family Clostridiaceae; genus Clostridium_AD. Next base: position 6,096 of record CALJTN010000396.1, read on the forward strand.
TGTCTTTCAAATACATAAATAGGTAAAATATCCATAGCTTTATTATGAACATAATATCCATTTTTGTCTATAGATACCTGTCTAGTTGCATTTTCTGTAAAAAGACTATGATCCATAATTTTAATGACTTTTGCAGAGCTTGATGATAACTTTATTTTTAAGTCTTCTTCTGCAAAGTCTTTTATATTAACACTGTTAGATACCATTTCTAAAAGTCTTTTATCTTCCTTTATAGAGGTATACCAATCTTCCTTTACTTGTTTACCTTTTTTAAAGGTTTTTAGCACATTAAAATCCGTTAAATTATCAACTATTATAAAATCTGCTATATATCCAGGAGCAATTGCTCCAAGGTTTTTCAGACCGTAGCATTCTGCGGAGTTTAATGTTGCCATTCTAATGGCGGTTATAGGACTAACCCCTGCTCTTATAGCAAGTCTAATATTATTATCTATATGCCCTTCAACTAAAATATCCTTGGGGTGCCTGTCATCTGTGCAGAAAGTAAATCTACGTTCATTGAAGGGGTTAACAGCACCAACTAAATCTAGTAAATTTTTTGCTGCAGAGCCTTCTCTTATTGCAGTATAAATTCCATTTCTCAGTCTATCTAATACCTCTTTATGATTGCTACATTCATGATCTGTTTTAACTCCAGCTAAAGAATAGGCATTTAATTCTTTTTCTTTAATAATAGGTCCATGGCCATCTACTATTTTATGATAGTTATCAGTGAGTTCAAGTTTTTTCATGATGCCTTCATCTGTAAAGACAACGCCTTGATAATTCATCAGTTCTCCAAGTCCTAAGACTCTTTCATGCTGCATAAGTTCTTCTAAATCTTCTGCCTCTAGTACTGCACCTGAGGTTTCAAATCTGGTGGCGGGAACACAAGATGGTAGCATAATATATACATCCAGCGGTAGGTTTTCACTAGAGTCAATCATATATTTAATACCTTCAACACCTTTAACATTAGCAATCTCATGACAGTCAGAGATAACCGTAGTGGTGCCCCTTGGCATTACTGCTCTAGCAAATTGATAAGGTGAGCCCATAGATGACTCTATATGAACATGGGAGTCAATTAAACCTGGAACTACATACTTTCCCTCTCCATCAATTACCTCTGTGCCTTCATAATCACCAATACCAATAAATACACCCTGACTAATGGCCAGTTTGCCATATATAATCTCCTGGGAAAAAACATTGATAACATTGCAATTTTCAATGACTAAGTCCGCCTTCTTTCTACCTGTAGCTACTTCAATCAAATTTTTAGTTTTGCTCTCCTTCATAGTAACCCTCCTAGGTGTAGTTTGCACATTAGGGAGATGCAACCGCATCTCCCTAATACTACTACTGTGAAATTGTTTTTCATCTAATTTTCAATGTAACCTTCCTGGAGATTCTTCATAAAATCTCTACTCTTAATATACATTGCTTATTTCTCAACATTACCATTTCAGAAAATAAAAGTCAACAAAGTTTCAGAATATTTTTGCAACTTTCAAAAATTTTTGTAAATTATATTGATTTTAAAAATAAATATTGATATACTAAATTTATAAAATATTTGTAAAATTCTTTTAATTTGCGGATTTATTATATGAATTGTGAGGTTTTGTATGAATAGTGATTCTAGTTTAGACTTTTTAAAAAGATTAGCAAAAGGTATTTCAGCTCAATTCGGGCGAAATTGTGAAGTTGTTATTCATGACATATCTTCTGGTCATGTAGACTATCCAATTATATTTATTGAAAATGGTCATGTTACACACAGAACAACAAGTACTAGCGCCTCACGTGTTGTTTTAAATGCTCTGAAACATGTTTCTGACTCCCTTGAGGACGAGCTAAATTACATTACCAAAACTCATGATGGCAAGATTTTAAAATCAAGTACCATATATATACGAGATAATGAAGGGAAAGCTACAGGGATATTTTCTATAAATTATGATATTACTGAGCTCACTATAGCTAAAAATTGCATAGACTCCTTAACTAGCCATAAGGATGGCATTGAAGATGCAAGTAAAATTCCTCAGAATGTAAATCAACTGCTAGATGATTTACTAGAGGAATCTGTGAAAAAAATAGGCAAACCAGTGGCATTAATGAGCAAAGAAGAAAAAATAGAGGCAATTCAATTTCTTAATGATGCTGGCGCTTTTTTAATTACAAAAGCCGGTGATAAGACAGCAACCTTTTTCGGTATTTCAAAGTACTCCATATATAATTATATAGATATTAAAAACAAACTTTAATAAGGCGGTGTAAAAATGAATAAGTTTATGAAAATTGCTATAGATGAAGCTTTGAAGGGGATGAATAATAATGAAGGGGGGCCTTTTGGCGCCGTTATTGTTAGAAATGGTGAGATTATTAGTAGTGCTCATAATGAAGTTGTTAACACCAATGATCCTACTGCCCACGCTGAGGTTACAGCTATAAGAAGAGCCTCTAGTCTACTTGGTAGATTTGATCTATCTGACTGTGAAATATACTCCTCCTGCGAACCTTGCCCCATGTGTTTTGCTGCAATTCATTGGGCAAAAATAAGGAAGCTTTATTATGGTTCAACAAGAAAAGATGCTGCAAGCATTGATTTTGACGACCAATATATTTATGACGTAATAAATGGAACTGCAAAGGAACTGCAGGTTGAAGTGGTCCAAATTGATAGAGAAGAGAGCATGGAACCTTTTAGAGAATGGCAAAGTAAAATGGATAGAGTTCAATATTAAAGCATAAAAACAAAGCACTCTCTTAGCATACGGGGAGTGCTTTGTAGTTATATCATTCCAATACTTCTATATTAACACAAGTATCTGGCTTTTCACCATTTAACACTTTAATAATATTTCTAGCTGCAATTAACCCCATGTTTGTTCTTGTTTCCATGGTAGCGGAAGCAATATGTGGAACAATAACAACATTGTACATATCTAAAAGTTCTGGCTCAATATCTGGTTCATTTTCAAATACATCAAGTCCAGCCCCCCATATTTCACCTTGCCTAAGTGCTTTAACTAATGCTTTTTCATCAATTACTGCGCCTCTAGAAGTATTAATAATAACTGAAGTTTTTTTCATTATAGAAAACTCTTTTTCCCCAATATAATGGATGGTAGAAGGTAAAAGTGGTACATGTATTGAAACAAAGTCAGCTTCCTTTAACAAAGTCTCCTTATCTACATAAATAGCGCCTAATTCACTTTCTATTTTAGGATTTTGTCTTAGACCAGTATAAAGTACTTTCATATCAAAAGCCTTGGCTTTTTTTGCAAAGTTAGAACCAATTCTTCCTGCTCCTACAAGTCCTAAGGTCTTACCAGTAATATCTCGTCCAAGAAACATCATAGGGTCCCAAGCTTGAAAAGCACCATTCCTTGTAAATTTATCTGCTGGTACTACTCTTCTAGATACCGCCATAAGTAATGCCCATGCCAGGTCAGCAGTAGCATTATCCAGTACTCCAGGCGTGTTTGTAATTATCACTTTGTTTTTAGTAGCCTCCACTGTATCTATATTGTTGTATCCCACACCGTAGTTAGCAAATATTCTACATTGGTCTCCTGCTGCTTCAATCACATCTTTATCAATATTATCAGTTATAAGACATAACACTGCATCCTTACCTTTAACCTTTTCCAGCAGCTCTTCTCTTAATAAAACCCTATCCTCTGGATTAACTTCTACATCAAAATGCCGTTCTAAAAGTCCAATAGCCTCATCTGGTATTCTTCTTGTTATATATACTTTCTGTTTACCCATATGGTTTACCCTCCTTCTATCCTCTTGAGTAGAATTATGTCATCACATTCTTTTGTTTTAAATAAACACAAGAACTATTTTACTATATTTTAACATAATAATCTTTGCAATTACAGTTATTCTTAAAAAGGGCGTGTACACTCTAAGGTATACTTAAAATTACACTATTTATAAATCTCTACAGGCGTATTCATTTTAGTATACTCCCAAATAATTTCAATATCCTCATCTGATACAGCGATGCATCCCCAGGTCCAGTCCTTGTGGACTCCGCCTCCATGTATGCCAACTTCTCCACCTAAAGGAGTCTTCCAAGGGGGCATTTTCCCACTTTCAATTTCAGTTTTTATCCGCCTAAATGTAAGGTCATCTATTAACCCCTTTTCTAATCCCCTTTGAGCATCTTCAATATTAGGATAACTTAATCCTAGGAAGAGAGTATACTTACTTTTATCATTTCTTGTACAAATATAATAAGTACCTTCTGGAGTTTTTCTATCCCCTTCCATGTCTTTATCTCCTATAGGTGATCCTCCTATTGCAATTTTAAATCTGCCTATTAGTTTATCATCTCCATATAATTCTAATATCCTAATTCCCTTGTATACCTTTATACTGACAACTTCTGGTTTGTTTGCGGTCCTTGTAAAAAACACTTCCTCTTCTCTCTTTGGTTCTTCATTTGTCTTTATTGCTATCTCTGACTTATAAGAAGTCCAAGGGTAAGTTTTTAAATTATTTTTATAGATTTTATATACTGACATAAACCCTACTGCAAGCAATACCACAACAACTATATTCTTTTTACTCATTTGTATTTTCCTTTCTATCTTATCGCATACTATAGTTTTCCCATTTATATTATTCTAACTCTTGTAGCGTTATTCTTCTAATACATATTAACCTTATTTATAAGAATTATACACCTAGTGGTTTCTTACCACCTTTCAAATATCAGTTCATTTCGATGCTTGCCTACTTCTTTTATAATCTTCATTTTTCTAAAACAATAAGTTATTTTTCTTGCCTTATATACAGTAATTTTTAATGTCTTCGCTAAAATTTTATTAGTAAAATTCTCTGGTAGCTCTTCTGGCAGAAATCTCAGAAAATCCTTTTCTTCCTTAAATATTATTTTTTCAGTTACCTCTAAAAGCTTTCTATCCACAATGCTAATTCCTTTTCTTCTCCAGCTTCCTTTTCCATCCTTACGTCTTATTTCTTCCTCCTTGGTCATTAAAATTTCTAATATGAAATTTTCTTCCGCTATTAAGTCTGGGATTCTAACTAGTTCATCAAATAAATCCGTAAGTTTACCTTTTTTAGGGGATTTTCTTCTACTAATTACTTCATTTGTGTGTTCCATGGTTACAATATACTTTTCAACAGCTATAGGGTGTACTAGCATCACTTTATTATACTGAATAAGATCCCTTAGCTTATTTCTAATTGCACTAAAATTTTTTGTTTGTATTTCTATTAATGAATCTTCTCTTACTAAGTCAATTATATATTTATCTACTTTTACTTCTAATCTATCACCGGGCACAGCGTACCACTGCTTAATGGATGAGTGTAAGGACTTCTCATTGTTTATGTTTATTCCTGTTTGTTCTAAAATTAAAATTTTTTCTTCTGTTTCTCTCACTTTTTCTCCTCACGCCTTAGGCAACTTTAACTTGCTATTTTATTTTGCATATATTAATAAATATTTAAAAGTTCTCTTTGAAAGCTCTTATACCTAGTACCTTGGAATATAAGCTTACCCACATCACCTTCTACAAGCAAGCCATATTCCCTAGCTATTACTTGTAATTCCATTCTATCTCCACTCTCTACTTCAAAGGTTACATGATAAAGTGTACTGCTACTATGGTGGTGATGGTCTCCGTGCATGCTACTATTCCTAGAAGTATGCGCTCTCTTTGATACCACTTTGGCTTTTACTGATAAAATAGGTTGTCTATTATTGTTAGACCATTCAGCAATTCCTTTAACTACTGTAAATATTATTATACCAAATATCAGTAAGAAAATAATAGGAACTAAAAGTTGCATGATGTTAAACATAGCCATTATGACTCCTCCCCCTTTTCTTATAAAATTTGCACATATAGTATTTATATCTATATGATAATTATATCAGAAATGTTATATGGATAGGATTAAAAATTGTTAATTTTAGGTATATACATAGAAATTATGTATCAAATCATAATATAAAATACTATAATATTAGAAGGTGATGAAATATGAAAATTGTGATACTATCTGATACTCATGTAAAAAAACATAGCGATAAACTTTTTAAATTTATAGATATTCTATTTAAAGAAGCAGATATGATAATTCATGCAGGTGATTATGTTTCCTCTAGTGTAGTATCAAAACTAAGGGAACACAAGAACTTTGTTGGAGTCTGGGGAAATAATGATAAGGGATATATCAGAGATTTATTAAAAGAAAAAATGATTATATCTGTGGAAGGCTATAGAATTGGTTTGTACCACGGCCATGGTAACAGTAAAAATACATTAGAGAGAGCCTATGATGAATTTAGCACGGATAAGGTAGATATAATCATCTTTGGGCACAGTCATCAACCTCTTATTTTAACTAAAAGTAAAGTACTTATGATAAATCCAGGTTCACCTTCCTATAAAAGACGGGAACCCTGGTATTCTTATGTTATTTTAGAAATACAAGATAAGAAAATAGATGTGCAACTAAAATTTTTTAGTTAATACTTGCAACTATTCAGTTATAATTTTAAGCATCTAATACAGGTTAGTTATGTAAAGTATTTATTAACAGACTTCAAAAATGCCGTTAAAATACATCTATTCCATATTTGTTAAATGCTGCATATATTATATGGTATAAACAATTTATACTTGTCTAGTATTAATGGAGATGAAAAAATGGACAAGAATTATATTTTAATAAAAATATATGGAGCATCTGGTATTCTAGGATTCTTCTGCGAAGTATTTACAAGCATGCAAACTTCATATATTATTCTTTTGATGCTTATTTTTTTAGATACTTTTGCAGGAATATCTAATGCTATAAAATATAAAAGATTTTGCAGTAAGGGATTATATAAATTCACTAAAAAAGTTATGGCTTATGCACTTACAATGATTACAGTTAGATTGCTAGAGACTATTCTAAATCCATTAATAACAACAACTATGTTATCTCATGTTATTATAGCTTTTCTAGCAATCACAGAGAGCGTAAGTATTTTAAAAAATTTAACACTTCTCGGGATTCCTATACCTGCTAATATTTTACCTTTATTAATTAAGACCTTAAATATACCAGAATTAAATACTATGTTAGAGGATTCAGATAAAAGCGTTAAAGAGTCTTCTGATATTGATGATATAATAAATTATCAAATCCCCACTTTTGAGGACAAATATATGAGAACACTTTTGGAAATTAAGTATGATGTATGGAAATCTGTTATTAATCAAATCATGCTTATAGATGAAACCACTAATGATAACCCAGATATACTGTTTTATAAGACACTGTCTTTAGTAGAACTGGGTTTTGGCGATATGAGTAGAAGATGGAAAGAAGCGAAAACTCCTAGTAAGTATATCAAAAATTTCTCTCTATGCAACAAGTGTAAGGTAGATAACTGCCTGAAAAAACTAAAGACTATTTGCTACTCTGAAAAAACTACCAAGGAGAAAAAAGAGAAAATTATTGATTGCATTATGATTGCTTTATATCAAACAATAATTAATGCACGTAAAAACATTTAATCTTTATAATTAATTTTTTTTCTGTTTAAAATACTAACATTAGAAATTCACTGTATTTAAAGTGAATTTCTAGTGTTTTTTATTTTTTAACTCTTTTTAATTATTAGTAGTACCACATTACATTATATTTTCATAAATAATACAAGGAGGTGTATATATTGAAGATTGACGCTGTTTTTGAAGGTGGTGGAATGAGAGGCATAGGAATAGTTGGTGCTATAAATTGCATGGAGAATGAAGGTTGTGAGTTTGTACGAGTTGCTGGTAGCTCTGCGGGAGCTGTTATTGCTTCACTAATTGCCGCTGGTTACAATTCTAAACAGATAAAAAAAATGCTCATAGAAATAAGTTTTCTTAAATTTATGGATAAAAATAAATTACAACGATTGCCCCTCCTCGGAAAACCCTTAGGAATTCTAAAAGAAAAAGGTCTCTATTCTGGGGATTACCTTGAAAATTTTATGGATAATTTACTTAAAGATAAAGGTATAAATAAATTTAAAGATCTTTACGAAAATGGAGAATTTAAACTTAAAATCATAGCATCGGATATAACAAATAAAAAATCTCTTATAATTCCTGACGACCTTCCAAGCTATGGTATTGATCCAATGGAATTTAGCATTGCAAAGGCTGTAAGAATGAGTTCTAGCATTCCCTTCTACTTTAAACCTGTACAGCTTCATGCATCTACTGGCACTACTTACATTGTAGATGGTGGTGTAACTTGTAATTTCCCCTTAACTATCTTTGATGTAGATTCAATACCGCGATGGCCTACCATAGGCTTTAGATTTGATATAACTCACTGCACTACGAAGAAACTTAAGGGGAATGATTCCTTATCTTTTCTAATTGCAGTAGCTGAAACTATGTGTAAAAAAAATACTAATGAGTATTTGAATGAAGAAAACTTAATTCGTTCAATTATTATCCCTACCCATGGAGTATCTCCTACAGATTTCAACCTTACCAAAGAAACTTCAGTTAACTTGTATAAAAGCGGTTATCTAAGCGCTAAAGAATTTTTAGCCAATTGGAACTTTGAGGAATATGTACGTAAATACAGAATGTAGTTTTGAAGGCTGTGTTTTAGTAAAGATACAGCTTCTTTAATGTATAAAAAAAAGCCTACCAGTATCGGTAAACTTTTTAGCGTTTTTATATTAATCTTCTTCTATTTCAGTAACTTCATATCCTACGTCTTCGATAGCTACTGTAATATCGTTATCACTTACTTCATCATCAAAATCTGCTATTGCAAATTTTTCCTCTAAGTCAACTTTAACTTTAAGAGCGCCAATGTCTAATAATGCTTCCTTTACGTGACTTACACAATGTCCACAACTCATTCCATCAATATATATTTTTTTAATCATTTTAAATTCTCCTTCCAATTGCTAATTTATATTATTATATATTTTAATTTTAAATTATATAATCAATAAGTCAAATTAATTTTATACAGTGTCACCAAAAATGTGTAGAAATTCCATGTTTACTAGGATACCTAAAGTATTATATCCAAAAGCTCAAAATAAATTCTCTTTTATATTTTTTACCTTTAGTTTAATTTTAACTTTGATAACCTCTTCATTAATTCCAGTGTAGAGTCATCTAATTCTTTTAATACAAGTTGCAAATTTGTTACCTCATTTACTTGATACTGAATGCTTGCTGCAACACTTTCAGTAGTCTGGTTATTTTCTTCTGAAATGTTCACCAAAGTCTCAATTTGATTATTTATAGTAGATGCATTTGCGGACATTTCTTCAGTAGCTGATGATACTTCCTCTACTTTTTGTGAAACCTTGCTAATAGAGGTAGCTATGGTATAAAACTTATTAGTTGCTGTCTCCACATAACTATATACCTCTTTTACCCTATATGCAACTCCTTCCATAGAACCCCCTGCAGCGGCTATTCCTTTTTGCACTTCTTTAATGAGATCAGATATTTCTTCAGCAGCCTTTGATGATGCTTCTGCTAATTTCCTTACTTCATCTGCAACTACTGCAAAACCTCTTCCTTGTTCTCCAGCTCTTGCCGCCTCAATAGACGCATTTAGCGCTAATAAATTGGTTTGCTCAGATATGGCTGTAATAGCATCTACTATGCCATTTATTGCTACCGATTTCTCATCTAATTCTTTAACTAATTGTGAAGTATTCCCCACTTCCTCTACTATTTCCTTAGACTTACTTGCAAGGTCCATCATAGTTTTATTTCCTTCACTTGCATTATCCTTAGCTGCCATTGCTTGTTCTGTTACCATCTGAGAATTAGTAGCAACTTCAGCTACTGCCTCATTAATGTAATGAATATTGCTAGCCGCACTATTAAGTTCTTCTGTCTGCTTATCTATCCTTGAAGCAATACTCCCTGTCATTATATTCATTTCCTTGAATCCTTGTACATTCTTATGGAATGCCTCCGTAAACTTTTCTTCAACCTGATATATCTTATTAGAAGTTTTGCTAATGTGAACTAAAAGTTCTTGGAAGGTATCTAGCATTTTATTAGTACTCCCTGCTAATTCACCTATTTCATCGTTGCTATCTATTTCAATTCTTTTTGTTAGGTCACCTTCTAAATTAGACATATCTTTCATTTTTTCTACTAAAATGTTTATTGATTTAGTCTGCCTTTGAGTGATTTTCCCCACTATTAATCTTATAACTGAAAGAACTATAATGGAAAATATGATCACACCTAATAAAATTAGTAACTGAGCTTGTAATATAATGTCTAATTTAATCTTTAGCACTATTAAGGTATTCATTCCTTTTTGCGTCTTTATAGGTATATATGTATTCACTGAAGATTTTCTATCAATTACATCTCTATGTACACTTGAAATTGTTGGTTTACCAGTATTTAGCGCCTCCTCAATGACTTCTTTATTATCAATATCCTCAAAAACATCTCCAAATTTAGCAGCAGTGGCTTCTGATTTATCTACAATGTATGTCCACTTATTATCATCGTTTAGAGTAACAATAGCCATTTCCTGTATGAAGTCCTTTCCCTTATTACCTAAAAAAGTTACCCCCTCATTAATTTCCTTATAAACTTCACTATTTTCTCTTTCACTTAAAAACTCATCATAATCTACCTTTTCTAACCGATTGGTAATTGCTGTAGTAACTGTTGGTCCTATAGCTACCACTAATTTGCTAATAAGTGACTGAATCAATAAATATATGCCAATAACTACTATTAAAAATATAGAAACTATTAGCATCATTATTCTTTTACTTAATTTATCACTTATAGAGGTTTTCTTTTTCCCTTTCTTACTCAAGGCTTGTCTCATATTAATTCTCTCCTTCTATATAGTCAATTTTCTATCTTAAATTCATTATACATTATTTAAATTACAAATTTCGTGAAAATATTGTTAATTTTTTCATATAGTAAGTCCCCAGATCATCCATAAATTAATACCTCCACTTATAATGTAGAGGTACTAATTTATGAAAGCCGATGTTTTAAAAACTTGAAAACCTATCATGAACTATCTTTTTTCCACTAATATGATTTTACTTATTGATATTGCTATTGTATTATCCAGTATTACAATTCCCGCACCTAAGTTAGACACTATTTTATTGTTTATATTGCTAAAAGTTCCTACCCCTTTTGTTTTAATAGAAATTGGCTCTCCTATCATTGTACTAAATAGGTTTTCCAAGTAGCATTCTTCGTCTGAACTATTACCTAAGGGCTTAAGCTCTATAGCACTAATTAAATTGCTTTTAACTCCTACCACCTGGCATATTGGAATACTTATAGTCCTCTGGGAAGTGTGAATGTGAACAATTCTATCTTTAACACTAATCAAAGTTGCATTAATTATTAATCCAGGGCTTCCAGCTACAGTACTAAGTGTAATATTTTCTCCTACAAGTTGTTTTAATATTATTTCCATAGGCATAATATAATTTTCAACAAACCTCTTTGCTAAACTTTGCATCTCTTTTGAATCCACTTCATGTGATTTAACTACGCCTTCCTTTTCCACTTTCTGTAATTTATCTTTGTCCAGCTTTTTCAACTCTTCTTCTTCCAATTCTTTCAATTCTTCTAGTTCCTCTAATTCCTCTAATTCTTCTAATTCTACTTTCTCTGTTTCTTGCAGCTCCATCTTGTCTAATTTGTCAAAATTATCTTCACTTAATTCTTTCAATTCTCCTTTACCTAGGTTCTCTAAAGTTTCCTTGTATACTTCTTCAAAGCTTTCTTTGTATCCTTCTTCGAATTTTTCTTTGTATGCTTCTTCAAAATTTTCTTTTGATATCTTTTCTAAGCTTTCCTTGTACGCCTCTTCTAAGCTTTTCTGGTACTCCTCTTCTAAGCTTCTCTTGTATACTTCTTCAAAGCTTTCTTCTGGTACTTTCTCTAAATTTTCTTCGGGCATCTTTTTTAAGCTTTCTTTATATGCTACTTCTAAGCTTTCCTCATAGGTCTTTCCTAGACTTTCTTTGTAAGTATTTTCTAGACTTTCTTTGTAGGCCTCTTCTATACTTCCTTCTAATTCATTTGGTTCTTCTTCATCAAATGGGTTTATACTATCCCAATCTTCAATTTCTTTCAAGTCTATATTTGGCATAGTATTAGACTCAAAATCCTCTGTGAACATATCCATCTTAGATTTTTTAATATAAGGTTTATTTTTCTTCTTTTTAGAGTGGCTAGAGGCCTTATTTGAGTTATTGATTGTTTTCTCAATAAAATCATCAAAAACGTGTCTTTTCTGTGATGGTTCTGACACAATAGCACAGTTTTGTTTTCTATCGTCACCTCTTAATAAAGCTAAGAATAATAATATAATTAATAAAGTATCGCCGCTATCACTATATTGGTTTCCATTATATCTATTTGTATTCACTTGAACACCTCTTTTTTGCTAATACTATATATTATGTGGACTGCAATAGAGGGGTTACTATAAACTAGATATTTGCCCTGGGGAAAAATAAAAAAACAGCTAGTTTTTAGCTGTTTTTTTCATTCCTGTAATTATGAATAACATTAATCCTACCGCTGCAATAATATCACCTATACTTATGGCAAAATTCCTTAAGAAAGTTTTAGGAATAATATCACCTAAAAACCAAGCTCTAGTATTTTCATTTATTAATATATAAAGACCTTCTTTGCTTATATCTAAAGTGAGCCCAGCGGTTTCTGCGGCTTTGGCACTTACTGGCATGGCTCCTCCATTTAAGAAGATGGGAATAGCATTTAGTAGAAATCCTGCTCCCATAAGCACAATGTACTTATTTCGTCTATTAAAATAAATAAAAATAGCCAACAAGGTATACATGACAAAATCTAATATATATGTAAAGACACCCATATTAAGAAGTCCTTTTCTTATGGACATAACAATAAAAAACTCTATGAAAAATGATATAAAAACAAGGTGCACTGCTTTTATATCTACATTCTCTAAGTTTTTTATGTTCCCTTTTAATACGTATCCTATAATCAATGCAAAAATTAATCCTTCAATAAACATTTCAATCCTCACTTTACTTTTTTTGTTTTTTAAGTACGCTAAAGTATGCTTCAACTACTTTTGGATGAAACTGGCTACCGGAATGCTTTCTCACTTCCTCTAAAATAACCTCATAGCTTAAAGCTTTCCTATAAGGTCTATCTGTAGACATAGCGTCTATAGAATCTGCAAGTTGAATAATAAAAACATCAAGACTTAACTCATCAGCTCTCTTAGCATCTGGATATCCTTTTCCGTCATACCTCTCATGGTGATGACGTATAATAGGTAGTACATTTTCAAGATTTTTAATATCCTTTAAAATGTTGTAGCCTATTAGTGGATGTGTTTTTATTGTATCAAACTCTTCATTGGTTAGCTTGCCAGGTTTATTTAGAATATGATCATCAATTCCAACCTTGCCAACGTCATGGAGTAGTGCTGCCATATTTAATTGTTCAATTTTCCAGTCATTATATTTTAATTCTTTTGCTATACTTGCTGAAATCTCAGCCACTCTTTTAGAATGTCCTTCTGTGTATTTATCTCTTGCCTCCATGGCAAGCATTAATGCATCTACGGTTTCAACATACTGAGATTTTGATTGAATATATAAGGAAAAAGTATATCTTGCTAATACTATTGGAAATAATACGAGGAGCACACCACCATAACTATATAAATTAAATACATAGGCTAAAAGTATACCAAAAGGAGTCATAGCAAAAGTATTTAATAATACTAGCTTAAAATTGCTTGAAAATGAGTATATGACGCCTTTTTTTCTAGTTATTGAGTAAACAATTGATATAATAAATGTATTAACTATATAAAAAACAATACCGAATACAATAACTGGCAATAAATTACTGTCTAATTCTCCGTTATAAGTAGTTCCACCCACTAGTTCGTAAAAATAACTCCCGTATATAATTGGTAATATAAAGCCACAACAATTAAATAGTGTTCCATAAAAAGGAGTGTTAAATATGTGCTTGTATTCATTGTTATTCTTAAGTACTCTACATATAAAACCTAATACTAAAATTAATATTGCATTAAATGTACCAAATAAAATAAATGAAGCTACTGTAATTGCAAAGCTTGTGCTAAAAGAAATATTTCTGTACGTTACTGTAAGACTTTCTGTTAAAGCGGTTAAAAATATAAAGAATAATAA
>CALJTN010000397.1 GCA_937976175.1 uncultured Clostridiaceae bacterium
GTTTCAGTATGAAGCATAGTGATAAGAAAACAATAAAAGAAGGTTACATAATTGTAGATGAGCCTTTATATCCAACTCATAGTGCGGATTATGATGAAATAAAGAACAATAAGTAGCAAGGAGTAACTAGCTAGTAGATTACTTATGCTAATTGAAACTAAATAATTTTGCCCACTAAAAAGCCCTACATTTACCCTTATGGCCTAAATGCAGGGCTCTTTCTACTCATTCATAAATTTTATATTACAGGATAGTTTTATCTATTCTTTATAATTTGAGAGTGTATCAGTAGCTGCTTGTAATGCAGATTGTACAGCATTAAGAGTATTTTGAATTTGTTGCCTATTTTCTTCTTTTTCTACTGTGTTTACAGCTTCGGACAGACTAATTCTTGAAGTTTGAAGTTTATGGTATACATCTTCAACATGTTGTCTTGCATTTTTATCCATATTAAATCACTCCTCTATTTGTTGATAGTACGATTATAGTATTTGAAATACACTAAAAAAAATACTTAAATATGTGGATTTTCTTTGTTTAGTAAAATACCCTTAAATAAATTAAGTATATCTCTAAGAAAGAACACAATTTAATCATCATGAAAAGAAGGAGAACTTTTATAATTGTCGAATTAGTAACACAAATAATTATTAAGAGGTGAAAACATATTCAGATAGCTTAGAGAAGCAATCCAATAATGTAAGAGAAAGTATTTCTTTAATAAATAACATAACACGTCAAACTAATCTACTTGCTTTAAATGCGTCAATTGAAGCATCAAGGGCGGGAGAAGCAGGAAAAGGTTTTTCAGTTGTAGCTGGAGAAATAAGAAAGCTCTCTGAACAGACACAAAGCTTTACCACACAAATAATTAAGTCAGTAGAAGAAATGCAGAATATTGTTAATACTACAAAAGAAACAGTAAATAATGCCGTAGGAAATATTGAAAAGCAGGCAGGAAAGTTAAGTGAATCAATTTTAGGTTTAAATGACATAGAGAACATTACCTATGAAACCCTTGAGGGAACGAATAAACTTGCTGAAAGTGCAAAATTTATTGAACTTCAATTCAATGAAGCTAAGAGTTCTACTCAAGATATAACCAATAATGTTGATGAAGTTGCTAAACTAACAGAAGAAGTTGCAGCCTCCATAGACGAAGAAAATAAATCTATTTCAAGATTAAGTGGTGCCGTAGTGGAGCTTTAGGATATTTACCTAAGCTTAGCTAGAAACGTAACACAAAGGTCAAGTAATAAGTTAGTGGTGGCTACTTCACCATATCCTCCCTTCATCATATACAATGAGAAAGACAAATCATTGAGTGGTGTAGATATTGAGATAATAAATGAAATTTATAAAAGGAACAATGTAGATGTGGAGTTTAAAATAACAACCTGGAACACATCCTTAAAAATGATTGAGGAGGGGTTATCAGATATTCTTCCTACAATATCCTACAATAGTAAAAGAGAAGATTTCTTAGACTTTACTAAGTCTTATCGTGACACAAGTAAATATACTTTTATCACAAGAGAAGGTAGCAGCGTTATAATTAATAACTTCAATGATTTATACAAGTATAATATTGGTGTTATAAAGGGTTATAATTATAGTGAAAAATTCAATAATGATAATAAAATAAGCAAAACCCACAATGCTAACGAAGACACTATGTTTAATAAGTTAATCAAAGAACAAGTTGATGCAATTTTAATCAATGACTTCTCAGGTAAATATTATATGAAAACAAATAAACTAGGAAATTTACTAAGGGAGGAAAAATTTTTCTTTGAAGAAAAGGATTCTGATACAAGATTGGGCTTTAGTAAAAAGAATAATCTAAGTAGTTACTTGCGACAATTTGAAGAAGGCTATAATGAGTTAAAAAAAGATGGGGCCATAGATAAAATACTAAAAAAATATTTAGGAACTTCTTAATACTTTTATTTTATATAGAAATATTAGTGAAAAATGAATTTTAAATTAATATTAAATAAACTATAAGAATACTCGATAATTATAGTAAATTTAATATTTTTTTATTGTTAAAAGAAACAAGTGATAAAAGTTAATTTAAGGAGGGAAAATAGTGTTCTTAAGCAAACTGAAAATAAGTCAAAAGATGTTCTTAGGGTTTGGAATTGTTACTTTATTAATGTTAGCAGTGATTGTAAATTCTTATATAAATTTTACTAAACAATCTATTTCCGTGGAATCCAATATCAGTACCTTTCAAGTAATTGCAAAGTCTGACGCTATACTTATTAGTCTAATAAATATGGAAACAGGGGCAAGAGGTTATGTAATTACTGGAGATAAAAGTTTTCTAGAGCCCTTTGAGGAGGGAAAACTTGATTACGAAAAGCATTATTATGAGATGAAAGAGCTTATTTCCGGTAATAAAGGACAGCAGGAGAGGTTAATTAATATTCAAAATCATTATACAATTTGGCTAGATTTTCAAACAAACGAAATTATTGGTGGTAGGCAAAAAGTTTTAGCAGGGCAGTATAATATGGAAGAATTAATTAAAGTTGCACAGTCTGGAAAAGGTAAAGCGGAGATGGACAAAATACGTTCTGTCCTTGAGGATATTAATGAAGAAGAGCAAAGGGTATTACAAGTTAAAAATAATGAGCGTAAAAAAATGGAAAGTGAAACAAAAATCATTATGTCCATGGGTGGACTTCTTGCAACTATTCTTGCAGTTATCATAGCAAGCTTAGTAATTAAAATGGTTATAAATCCAGTGAAGACCGTAACAAATACCTTTAAGGAGATATCGGAGGGAGATGCGAATTTAGAGGTAAGATTAAATGTTAACTCAAATGATGAATTAGGGGATATGGCTAGATACTTTAACCGGTTTATGGTGAAACTTAAGGAATTAATTTTAGAAAATAAGAATCAAAGTTGGGTGAAAACCGGTCAGGCAGAGCTTAATGAAAAAATACGTGGTGAACAAGACATGGCTGCATTAGGTGTAAATATAATTAACTATATTACTAAATATATAGAAGCACAGATTGGTGCAATATATATTAAGACGGATGATACTACTTTTAGGCTATTTGGAAGCTATGCTTATAATACACGAAAAAATTTATCTAATGAGATCAGAGTTGGAGAAGGAATTGTTGGACAGTCAGCACTGGAAAAACAGAGTATTATAATGACAAATGTACCTGAGGATTATATTAAAATTGTCTCAGGCGTAGGTGAGGCAGTTCCTAGAAACATTTTAGTTACACCTTGTGTATATGATAAAGAAGTTGAGTGTATTCTTGAGTTAGGCTCCTTTAATGAATTTACTGATGTACAGTTAAAATTTGTTGAGCAAGTTAGCGAGAGTATAGCTATTACTATAAAGTCAACAAAGGCGCAACATAAAATGAAAGAACTCTTAGATAAAACTTTAGTGCAATCTGAAGAGTTACAGGCACAACAAGAGGAATTAAGGCAAAACAATGAAGAACTAGGAGAACAAGCTAGATCCTTAAAGGATTCAGAAATGAATTTACAGAGCCAACAGGAGGAACTTAGGGTAATAAACGAAGAACTTGAAGAGCGAACAAGAAATTTAGAGATGCAAAAAAATGATATAGCTACTAAGAATGAGAGTTTAAGAAATGCTCAATTTGAGATTGAAGAGAAAGCAAAAGCACTTGAGGTTACAAGTAAATATAAGTCGGAATTTTTAGCGAATATGTCTCATGAACTAAGAACTCCTTTAAATAGTATTTTAGTTCTTTCACAAATGCTTGAGAATAAGAAAGATAATTCACCATTAACAGAGAAGCAGCTTGAATATGCAAAAACAATACATTCCTCTGGTGAAGATTTGCTTAAACTTATTAATGATATTTTAGATCTAGCCAAAGTAGAAGCAGGTAAGCTGGATATTAATTTTGAAAAAATAAATTTAGAAGAACTAACTGGAAATTTAAGACGATCCTTTGATACCATAGCTGAGCAAAAGGGACTTGACTTTAAAATTGAAATTGAAAAAGGCCTACCTGAAGAAATAATATCGGATAGTCAGAGATTGCAACAGATTATAAATAATCTTCTTTCTAATGCTTTTAAGTTTACTCATAGTGGAGAGGTTAAGATGACTATTTGCAGACCTGAAAGAAGTAATATTTTGAGCGTTCAGGATAATATTAATGATTTCATAAGTATAGCAATCACAGATACTGGAATAGGAATACCATTAACTAAGCAAAAGTTAATTTTTGAAGCCTTTAAACAATCTGATGGTACTACTAGTAGAAAATATGGTGGTACAGGACTTGGATTATCAATTTCAAAAGAGCTTGCAGCATTACTGGGAGGAACAATCCATCTAAGAAGTGAGGAGAATAAGGGGAGTACCTTCACCTTAGTTCTTCCAGATAAAAAAGATATTCTTTGGGAAGAGTCAAAGGTAAATGAAGAAAAAGAGCAAGGAAATAGTGAGACCTTCAAAGACCACGAAAAAAATATAAATTTATCAATAAATAATGAAATATCAAGAATGAATACTGTAGATTATAAAGAAATCATAAGTGGAGAAGAAAAGTTACTTCTTATTATTGAGGATGATGAAAAGTTTTTAAATGTGTTATCTGAATTGGCCAGTGGAAAAGGATATAGGCCTTTGTCAGCAAAAGGTGGCGAAGACGGAATTAAGCTAGCTATAAAATATAAGCCAGATGCTATTTTACTTGACATTGGATTACCTGATATTAATGGATGGAAGGTTATTGACAGACTAAAGGAAAATAAAATAACAAAGGACATTCCAGTACATGTAATTTCAGGTAAAGAAGCTGAGGTTTCAAATAAGAACATGGAGAGTTTAGTAGGATATCTTGAAAAACCTGTAAATTTAGGAGAGCTTTATGGTGTATTCAAGAAATTTGAGGATACTATATCAAAACCTTTTAAGAAACTGCTTATAGTTGATGAAGATAAAGAGGAAGTAAAAGCTATAGCTCACAACTTAAGTAAATTAGGAGTTGAGATAACCACCTCCGAAACTGGTTTAGAAGCGTATAATATATTAAAAACTGAACAGTTTGACTGCATGATAATGGATTTAAAGCTTCAAGATATGAGTGGAGTAGAGCTTTTAAATAAATTAAGAGAAGAAAATATGATAAACTTTCCTATTTTAATTCATACTGAAAATAAGATTACACAAGAGTATGAGGCGGAATTAAAGAAATACACTGAAAGCATTATAATAAAAGGAAACAAATCTATTGAAAGGCTTGTTGATGAAGCTAGTTTATTTCTTCACGATGTAGATTCAAGGATAGAGAAAGAGAAAATTAAGGCAATAAAGTCTAATCATGAAAAAGAACACTCTTTAAATAATAAGAAGATACTTATTGTTGATGATGATATGAGAAATGTGTTTGCTTTAAGTGCTGCACTTGAAGAAAGAGGCATAACTGTGGTTGTTGGACGTAACGGAAGAGAAGGTATTAAGAAACTTCATCAGAATTTAGATGTAGATTTAATATTAATGGATATAATGATGCCTGAGATGGACGGATATACTGCAATGCGAGAGATTAGAAAAGAAGAAAAATCTCGTAGAGTTCCTATTATTGCCATAACAGCTAAAGCAATGAAAGATGACAGACAAAAGTGTATAGAAGCTGGAGCTGATGATTACTTAACGAAACCTATAGAAATGGATAAACTTATTTCACTTTTAAGGGTGTGGTTATATAAATGAGTGAAGAAAAAATAATAAAGAAAGTAGAAGATGAGGATATTGAAATAACACTACTTTTAGAAGCCATATATTTAAAATATGGATATGATTTTAGAAATTACTCAAATGCTCATATGAAAAGGCGGATTAAGCGGAGAATTTTAGAGGAAGGACTCAAAAATATTTCAGAGATGCAACATAAGGTTATATATGATAAAGAATTTTTTAAAGTGCTTTTATCAGATTTCTCCATCAATGTAACTGAAATGTTTCGAGACCCCTCCTTTTATAAAGCCTTTAGAAAAAGTGTTATTCCTATTTTAAAAACCTATCCTTTTATTAGGATTTGGCATGCTGGATGTTCAACCGGAGAAGAAGTATATTCAATGGCTATTTTGCTTAAAGAAGAGGGCTTATATGAGAGGTCCCAAATTTATGCTACAGATTTTAATAATATAGTTTTGCAAAAAGCTAGAGAAGGAATTTATCCTATTGAAAATATAAAGTATTATACTCATAATTATCAACAAGCTGGAGGCAATGCTTCTTTTTCAGAGTATTATATAGCAAACTATGATTCTGTAATACTTGATCAGTCACTTAAAAAAAAGATTACCTTTGCAGATCATAATTTAGTAACAGATGGTGTCTTTGGTGAGATGCATGTAATTATTTGCCGTAATGTTCTAATATATTTTAATAGAGAATTGCAGAATAATGTGATAAAATTATTTTCAGATAGCTTATCCAATGGTTGCTTTCTTTGCCTTGGGTCTAAGGAAAGTATTAAATTTTCAAGTAGTTCAGACAACTTTGAAGATGTTATAGAGAGTGAAAAAATTTATCGAAAAAAATATATTGTGTGATTTATGTAAAATACAACAATGGACTTATATAAATTGGAGAGGATAAAATGAAATATAGGGCTATAGTTATAGGTGCTTCAACAGGAGGAATAGAAGCTATTCGTGCTATACTGATGCCTTTACAAGAGGGATTTGCAGTTCCAATAGTAATTGTTCAACATCTAAGTCCTTACTCTGATAATTATATGGTGACACATCTTAATGGTACATGCAGGATAAATGTAAAAGAAGCAGATGAAAAGGAAAAAATACTTCCAGGTAGTGTGTATATAGCTCCACCCAATTATCATGTTTTGCTAGAAAAAGATGAAAGTATATCACTTACAGTTGAACCAAGGGAAAATTACTCCAGACCCTCTGTGGACATTCTTTTTGAGTCAGCAGCGGATGCTTATGGAAATAGCCTCATAGGAATTGTTTTAACAGGAGCAAATAGCGATGGTAGTAAGGGTTTAAAAAGAATAAAGGAACTAGGTGGACTTGCTATAGTGCAGGATCCAAAGACAGCGGTAGCAAGCTCAATGCCAAAAGCAGCTATTGAAATTACTGCAGTGGATTATATACTTTCACTGAATGAGATTAGCAAAAAATTAATTGAATTGATAGGGGATGCAAATGAATAACAAAAGTGAAAACAATATATTAATTGTAGACGATAGGCCTGAAAACTTATTTGTGCTAGAAAGCTTACTAGAAACTATGGATTGCAATATAATAAAAGCAACATCAGGAAATGAGGCTCTAAGTCTGATGCTTGATCATGAGTTTGCACTTGTGCTTCTTGATGTTCAAATGCCTGATATGGATGGCTTTGAAACAGCTGAAATAATGAGAAGTAATTCAAAAACTAGTTACGCACCTATCATATTTGTAACAGCCATAAGTAAAGAAAAAAAATGTATATTTAAAGGCTATGAGATTGGGGCAGTAGACTACCTTTTTAAGCCCGTAGAGCCAATAGTATTACAGAGTAAGGTTAGTGTTTTTTTAGAACTTTACAATCAAAAGAAAGTAGTGGAAGAGCAAGCGGCGCTACTTAAATTAAAACTTAAGGAATTATTTGAGCTTAGGGAAGCTAATTACAAATTGGAGACCCTTTCAACTTGTGATGGACTTACAGGTATTTCTAATAGGAGAAGCTTTGATAACTATATTAATATAAGTTTAAAGAATTGTGCTCGAACAAAAAAAACAATATCATTAATAATGGTAGATATTGATTATTTTAAAGCTTATAATGATAATTATGGTCATCTTAAAGGTGATGATTGTCTTATTAAAGTGGCAAAAAAGTTGAGTTCAAGTATAAAGAGACCATTGGATTTCGTAGCAAGATATGGTGGAGAAGAGTTTGTTGTAGTATTACCTGAAACAGACAAAGAAGGAGCAATAATCATAGCAGAAAAAATACGAGAAGACATTGAATCACTTAGAATTATTCATGAGCATTCTGAGGTATCACCATATGTTACAATAAGTTTAGGAATTCAAACAATATTACCAGAGCCGTCTTATTCAGCAGAAAATTTAATAAATTGTGCAGATAAAGCACTATATAAAGCAAAAGCAAATGGTCGAAATCGGACAAGCGTCTATTAACTATCCATGTAATGATAAGAGTTAGGATATTCCCGTAATATAGAAATATATCATAAGTTGCAGAGTGTGTTTAAATTTAAAAGGTTATAAAATCTAAAGAGTGGGACTTATAATGTTTTAATTATAAGTCCCTATTTTTGGATATAATCTTAAGAGGCGTAATAAGAAAAAAGAGAAATACTAGATAAAAGGGGAAATAGAGCATGGATAAACTTTTTTATGAAGATCAATATATAAGAAAATTCACAGCTGAGGCTACAGATATAAAAGAAAAAGATGGAGCCTACCATGTGGTTTTAGATAAAACAGCATTTTTCCCAGGTGGCGGAGGACAGTTCTGTGATTTAGGTACAATAGAGGACAATGAAGTTATGGAGGTTTACGAAAAAGAAGGAGCTATTTATCATGTTATAAAGCAAAAGCTTATAAAGATGCAGGGCTTAAAATGTTCTATAGACTGGGAAAGAAGACAAGATGGAATGCAGCAGCATTTGGGTCAACATGTGCTCTCAGGATGTTTTTTTAAATTATTTAATGCAAATACTTTAAGCTTTCACTTAGGAAATGATATTAGTACAGTAGATATTAAAGGACATTTAGAGGAAGAAAAAATTATAGCTGCTGAAAAACATGCAAATCTGATCATTGGAGAAAATATTAAGGTTAAGTCCTTTGTACCTGGAGAAGCAGAACTAAGTGAGTTAAATCTAAGAAGAGATTTACCAAAAACAAATAAGGAAATACGGATAGTTAAAGTTGGAGATTTAGACATTAATGCTTGCTGTGGGCTGCACCCAAGCTCTACACAAGAACTTAGAATGATAAAAATAAAGAAATGGGAAAAGCACAAAGATGCTACAAGAATAGAGTTTTTATCAGGTAGCAGAGCCATTGAGGATGCACTAAAAAAAGATAAGGTTTTAACTGAAATCTGCAAATACTTAAGTAGTAATGAGGAGGAAGCAATAAAGTGCATCAAGAATTTAAATGATCAGTTAAAGGCTACCTTAGATGAAAACAAAAGAATTAGTGATGAAATTGCTTCCTATGAAATAAAAGCTATGATAGATGATGCAGAAAAAATAGGGGACTATTCATTGGTAAAACATATTTATGAAAATGGCAATGTGAAGTATGTAAGTAAGCTGGCTACAAAACTAGCGCAGCAGGAAAACACTATTGCATTAATGGCAGTGAAAGATGGAGAAAAGGTTAGCCTAATCTTTGCTGCAGCTAAAAGTATTAAAAATATTAAAAGTATTAAAAGTATTAGTATGAAGGATTTGCTAAAGGATACACTTCCACTTATTCAGGGGGTAGGGGGTGGCAATGATTATTTAGCACAAGGATCAGGAAAAAGTAATAATCTAAGTGCTGCTATGGATGCTGCCACCCAGGTGGCAAGTGGCAAGTTGCAAGTTGCCACTTGCAAATGATAGATCCATTAGCTAAGAGTCTCATAAATTAATGAAAACCCCACAAAAATAATTATTTTTGTGGGGTTTTCATCGGAGTATATTTTAACCACATTTTAGAAATTAACATTGTAGCAGGGGAGAGGAGGATTTAATTCAGTTCCAATACATCAAATATGCCTTTACCTACGAACATTATGAGAAATGAAGCTAAAAGGTTATAGCAAATTAGTAATATATAGGGCACATACTGCATTGAAGTATTGTCCTTTAAAATTATCAATAAAACTACAAGAGTTATAATCCCAGGTAATATCACCAATAAAGTAATACCCATTTTCATAAATATCTCCAACTGTTTGCTATGAGTTGATCCTAAAACTCTTCTTGAAAGCACGTCACCGTAAGTGTATATGGCACCAAAAGAGGCATAGCTTGCAGCACACAATAGTGCAATTACTGCACCACTTTTAAATATAATTCCAGATATAATAAATAGTGCAAGGCCATCTATTGTATATTTAATAAGGTCCGCTAGTGTGGCGTAAAATAGTTTAGCCATTGAGGAGCAAGGAATTAAATATATAAAGGGCTTTGAAAGCTCCTGTCCCCACTTCCCTTGAAGGGTAAAGAAAAATAATATATATATGGAGAGATATAAAATTGTGTTTATGTCTCCACCTTTAAAAATATAACGTGAAACAAGTCCTATACCTAGCATTGTAAAGGTTACACTATCTATAAAGGGAAGTCTAGACTTTTTGTATTCTAGGAGGTGTCTGTAAAAAATTGAACTAGCACCACTGCCTATACTGCCAGACTTAATCTTCCTAAGTTTTTCCCTCCCCAAATTTATATTTCCTTTGCCAGACTTCTTCATTGCGGCTAGTTCTTCATTTTTATCTGTAGCTGCAAGAACATCTTCATAATAATCTGTGTTGAGCTTGAATAAAATGTAAATCATTATAGCTATAAAAGCTATACAAAGAAGAACATGTATATAAAATGAATAGGTTATACCATTTACTGCTGCCATTAAAATAGACTTAAGCCAGCCTACGAAAGGAATGTAAATAAAAAATTTATTATTTAAAAGGCTTGTTGCAGCAGTTTGAAGGTCCTTGTATATAAATATATTATATAATAAAGCAAGTCCACCAATAGCCATTAAACTATTTAATATGTTTTTAGCAAGGTTTCTGTTTTTGCTAGATCTAGAGGCTATGGAATAGGTTAATAATCCTAAAATTGACATAGTAAAAATAAGAAAAAACATAACTGAAAATATTATAAGAATACCTGTGCCATTTATGGGAAAAAAGTTTCTAATGTTTGAGGCCTGGAACAATAAGAAAAAAATGGAGAATAATATAGCAGAAAGTTGCTTAATAAATCCATAGACTAATACTCTTTTAGGTGAAATTGGTGCTGTGAAAACTAAATTCACATCTGATAGCCTAAAAAAACTACTTCCCTTATCAATGCCATTTTTAACTCCAAGATATACTATGAATAATATTCCTCCAGTTACTATAGCTCCATAGAGATCAACTGTACCTCTTACAGAGTTCCTTTGAGGAGCAAGGAAAGTAAAACTCATAAGGGAGATTAATGAAATAAAAATAAGAATGTATAGTATTAATATACCAGGTTTTTTCTTAAGCTGTAGAAGGTGGTTTTTTAGGGTTTTTCTAAGTATATAAAAAAGTGGTTTCATTTTGTGCCCTCCGTAACGTGAAAGAACATTT
>CALJTN010000398.1 GCA_937976175.1 uncultured Clostridiaceae bacterium
AATTTTAATTTTTATATTAGTGAGTTAGAGGATAGATTTGAAAAATATATGCTGTTTAACAAATTATGGACAACTTAATTTTTAATAAGTACTAGAACTTTTCATGATAATTGGTATATAATAATGTAGAATATATTGTGGAAGCATGTTTTTTAGAAGGGGTGTTAAAGTGGGAAAACACAAAATAATAATGACCGGTGGAGGTTCAGCAGGACATGTAACACCAAATCTTGCACTTATACCAAAACTTAAGATGCTAGGTTATGAAATCGAATATATTGGTACAAAAGAAGGCATCGAAAGAAAAATAATAGAGAGTGAAAATATAAATTATTATCCTATTTCTAGTGGAAAACTTCGAAGATATTTTGATATAAAAAATTTTTCAGATCCTTTAAAAGTAATTAAGGGCCTTTTTGAGGCTAAAAAAATAATGAAAATGCAAAAACCTGACATTGTTTTTTCCAAGGGTGGGTTTGTTTCTGTACCTGTAGTGCTTGCTGCATACTTAAGCAAAATCCCAGTAATTGCACATGAATGTGATATTACACCAGGACTTGCTAATAAATTGTCTGCACCTTATTGTACAAAAGTATGTGTAACTTTTCCAGAAGCATTAAATCAAATAAAAAAAGGCAAAGGCATCGTAACTGGTAATCCAATTAGGCGAGAACTATTCGAAGGAAGTAAAGTAAAAGCTAAAGACATATGTGGATTTAAAGATAAGAAACCAATATTAATGATTATTGGTGGAAGCCTTGGATCTAGAGTTATAAATGAAGCGCTACGTACAAAGCTTGAAAGCTTAATTTTAGAATATAATATTATTCATATTTGTGGCAAGGGGAATATGGATAAGGCACTAGAAGGCAAACATGGTTATAAGCAGTTTGAATACGTAGGTGAAGAATTACCTCATTTACTAGCTAGTGCAGATTTTATTGTATCAAGGGCAGGAGCCAATACAATCTTTGAACTCTTGGCACTAAGAAAGCCTAATTTATTAATACCCTTATCAGCTAAAGCTAGCAGAGGGGATCAAATACTTAATGCAAGGTCCTTTGTAAAAAGTGGTTATAGCATGGTTATTCAAGAGGAAGAGTTAACTGCTGAGAACTTAGAAATTAAAATTAGAGAATTGTATAAAAATAGAGAATTATATATAAAAGCCATGGAGCGCAATAATGCTGAAAAAAGCATTGATTTAATAGTAGCATTAATAGAAAAGTATAGAAAAAGATGAAGAAAGTAAAATTTCTTCATCTTTTAGCTTTTATATAAAAATTTAAAATAATATTTTTATATAAAAGCTAAAAGATGCGTAAACTGTAATTATAAGAATAGATTTTCATAAGGTAAAAGAAGGTTACATAGAATTTAAATTAAAGGAGGTAAAGCATGGAACTTCAATTTTTAGGTGCAGCAGAGTGTGTTACAGGATCCTGTCATATGCTAAAAATACGAGATAAAACTATTCTATTAGATTGTGGTTTATACCAAGGACGAGATGGAGAACATGGTAAGAATGAAGAATTTAAATTTAACCCAGGGGACATTGATTTAGTAATATTATCCCATGCCCATATAGACCATAGTGGTAGAATTCCTTTGCTATATAAGAGTGGATTTAAAGGTGAAATACTATGCACAAAAGCTACAATGGAATTATGTCAGGTTATGCTTCCAGATAGCGGTCACATTCAAGAAATGGAAGTTCAGTGGAAAAACAAAAAACTTAAAAGGCAAGGATTAGAGATAGAAGAACCTTTATATTCATCAAAGATTGCAGAAGACTGTTTAAAAGCTTTTAAAAGTTATTCTTATAATGAGAAGATAAAACCTTTTGCTGGATTAACAATTATTTTTAAGGATGCAGGACATTTACTAGGGTCGGCTATTATAGAACTTGAAGCCCAGGAGGAAAATGGAAGTGTCATAAACCTTGTTTATACTGGTGACTTAGGTAATTTAAATATTCCACTTATAAATGACCCTACATTTGTAGATAGAGCAGACTATGTAATTATGGAGTCCACTTATGGAGATAAAGTGCATGATAATTTCAAAGATGTATTAAATGAATTAGCCAGTATAGTAAAAGAAACCTTTCATAGAGGTGGGAATGTCATAATTCCATCTTTTGCAGTAGGTAGAACCCAAGAAGTTTTATATGCCCTTAATAAATATTTTGAGGAAGAGGTAGTTAAAAACTGCTCTGTATATGTGGATAGCCCTCTTGCAGAAAAAGCAACTAGAATTTTTGAAAATAATAGAGAAGTTTTTGATGCAAAAGCAAAAGAATTAGAAAAACATGATAGTAATATACTTGATTTTCACGGCTTAAATTTCACTCACTCTGCAGAAGATTCTATGAAACTAAATGAGGTACAAAAGGGAGCGGTAATAATATCTACCAGTGGAATGTGTGATGCGGGTAGAATAAAACATCATTTAAAACATAACCTATGGAAAAGCGAAAACTCCATAGTATTTGTAGGATATCAAGCTGAAGGAACCTTGGGGAGGGAAATTTCAGAGAAAAATAAAATGGTTAAAATTTTCGGAGAAGAAATTGCGGTTAGCGCATCAATATATAATTTGCAAGGTCTTTCCGGCCACGCAGATAGAATCGGTTTAATTAATTGGATAGAAAATATTAAGGTAAAACCTAAGCAGATTTTTCTTGTGCATGGGGACAAAAATGCTCAAGAAAGTTTTAAAGAACTATTAGATTTAAAGAAGTATCAGTCTGTAATTGTTAAGGCAGAAGAAAAGTTTAAGCTGTAGCAATAAATAGTAACATGGAGAGCTTTAGT
This sequence comes from uncultured Clostridiaceae bacterium, assembly GCA_937976175.1. Classification (GTDB taxonomy): domain Bacteria; phylum Bacillota; class Clostridia; order Clostridiales; family Clostridiaceae; genus Clostridium_AD. The sequence goes on from CALJTN010000398.1 coordinate 2,817, forward strand.
AAGAAATTTTAAAGGATATAACATTATTTATAACAAAAAACTTGAATATTTTTCATTATGATGTATAATTAAGAGGTAATTAAAACTATCTAACATAAGCAGGTATAAGGTAGTAGACAATGTGGAAGAAAATAAGTGAAAGCTTAGTTAAATAAGGTTAATTATATAAATATAGAATGCTATGG
>CALJTN010000399.1 GCA_937976175.1 uncultured Clostridiaceae bacterium
TCTTATGTGGTTTAATTATAAGGTTAAGGTAAAAAATAAGTGAGAAAATAGTTTAGCGTTAAAATGAAATTTAATTTGAAAGGTAGGATACATATGAAAATGAAAAACATTCCTTTTTCACCTCCAGACATAACAGATGCTGAGAAAAAGCTTGTAATGGAGGTTTTAGATTCAGGCTGGATTACAACGGGACCTAAGACAATGGAATTTGAAGAAAAGGTTTCTGATTATTGTGAGGCTAATAATACGGTGGCGCTTTCAAGTGCAACTGCGGGATTAGAGCTTATATTAAAGGTTTATAACATTGAAGAGGGTGATGAAATTATTACAACACCTTATACATATACAGCTACAGCAAATGTAATACTTCATAGAGGGATTAAACCGACTTTTGTAGATGTTAAAGAAGGCAGCTTTTTAATAGATGAGCAAAAACTAGCTATGGCAATTACTCCTAAAACTAAAGCAATTATCACTGTAGATTTTGCAGGGGTTCCTGTAGACTATGATGCTATAAAAGAAGTACTTAAGGAAAAGAATAGAGAGGATATTATATTTATATCAGACTCAGCTCATTCCTTTGGAGCAACATATAAAGGGAAAAAAGTTGGGTCTCAAGCAGATTTTCACGTTTACTCATTTCATGCAGTAAAGAACTTAATAACAGCAGAAGGTGGAGCTATTAGCTTTAATGATAACAATTTTAAGGGAAAGGATGACCTGAAAAGAGAACTTAAAATTACATCGCTTCATGGACAGTCAAAGGATGCGCTGTCTAAGATGAAGGCAGGAGCTTGGAAATATGATATTATAACAGATGGATTTAAGTGTAACATGACGGATATTAACGCAGCTATAGGTCTTGCACAACTTGAAAGATACGAGGGAATGCTTATAAAAAGAAGAGCTATTTTTGATGTGTATACTAAAACTCTTGGAGCTAAACCCTATGCTATTATTCCTTTTACAAAGGATGAAAATAGAGAGACCTCATATCACCTATATCCTTTAAGATTAAACGGATTTAGCGAGATGCAGAGAGACGAATTAATACAAAAACTTGCTGATATAGGTATAGCTACAAACGTTCACTTTACACCATTACCAATGTTTACACTTTATAAAAACCTTGGATATTCTGTAGAGGATTATCCAAATGCATACAATCAGTATGCAAATGAAATAACGCTTCCAGTATACTCAACACTTAAGCTCGAGGATGCAGAGTATGTGGCAAGGGAAGTAATAAGATGCGTGGAAGAGATAATAGGTTAAAACAGTTGAGAGTTAAGGTAGTTTTGCTTTGACCAGAACAAAAAAACTTAACTGTGCAGAAAAATATTAAGATGGAGGTTATATTATGAAAGTTGGTTTTTATACATCTACAAGAGAGTATAATGAGAAAAAATCAGAGTTTGATAATGCTGTTTTAGGAGTTATGGAAAGAGGGATTTCAATGCTTGGAACCGAGGTAACTAACTTTGAGAAAGCAGTTCAAGAATTTACTGGAGCTAAATATGCAATTGGTGTTGCATCAGGTACAGATGCCTTAGTAATGGCTGCTGACATACTAGGATTTAAAGATGGTAAAGAAGTAATAACTTCGCCCTTTACATTTCTCGCGTCTACATCTTGCATTGCAAAGCATAGAGCAAAGCCAGTATTTGTAGATATAGATGAGGAAACGTTTAGCATAGATGCGAGCAAAATAGAAGAAAAGATAACAAAGGATACTGTAGGAATTATTCCAATCCATTTATTTTCACAGATGGGTGATATGGATAAAATCATGGATATAGCTAGCAGACATAATTTAAAGGTCTTAGAAGACTCTGCAGAATCTTTCGGTATGAGATGGAAGGGCAATGGAGCAGACTATAAACATGCAGGTACTATAGGAGATTTTGGTGTTTTCTCATTCTTCCCTACAAAGACTTTAGGGGCTTATGGGGATGCAGGTATGATTGTAACTAATGATGATGAATTAGCACGTACTACTAAAATGTACAGAGTTCATGGAGCTTCTAAGAAATATCATTATGATTATATTGGATATAACTCAAGACTCGATTCAATCCAAGCTGCTATATTACAAGTGAAAATGAAATATATAAATGATGCAATCAAAAAGAGAGATGAAATTGCAAAATTATACATAGATAGATTACAAGAGTGTGAGTTTATTAAAATACCTAAAATTAAAGGAATTCAAAAGCCTGTTTATTATGTATTTAATATACTAGTGGAAAGAAGAGATGAGCTTGCAGAGTATTTAAAGATAAATGAAATAGGAACTAGCATTTATTATCCAATACCTCTTCATCTTCAAAAATGCTTCGCATATTTAGGACACAAAAAAGGAGATTTCCCAGTATCTGAAAGGATATCAGAAAACATACTTGCGCTTCCTATTTATCCAGAAATAACCAAGGAAGAAGTGGAGTTTGTTTGTGAGACAATTAAGAAATTCTATAAAAAATAAGTCACTCCTGGGAAATTTCCAATCCTCTTAGTATGTCTAGTGGGTACACAACAATTATTGATTTTTGAGAGACCCGTGTTGCTTATGGGATTTTTATTACATAACTGCAAGAACGTTCTATAATTAGTTCCAAACTAATTATGGAATGTTCTTTTGTTTTGAATGATACATAATTTAGCATCTCTAAGTAATAAAAAATGCGAATTAGGTAATTATGTTGATATTAGGATTTTATGTAAGTATAATGAAAAGGTAATGAATTCAAATAATAATTACTTAATTGGAAGAAAGGTTAGAGGTTAATTATGAGAGAAGAAACTAAAAAGAAAATAATAATTATTTTTGGGACTAGACCAGAGGCAACAAAGATGGGGTCGGTGATTCAAGAATTTAAAAAATATTCACATTGGTTTGAGACAGTAGTTGTAGCAACTGGTCAGCATAAAGAGCAGTTATTTAAAGCACTAGGTCCTTTTAAAATACAGCCAGATATAAATCTTGAGATTATGAAAGTGCAGCAAACGCTTTCTTATATCACATCTACTGTTATAAAAGACATAGATGAAATACTTACTAAGGAAAAGCCAGATTTAGTTTTGGTTCATGGGGATACTCAAACTACTGTAAGTGCTGCACTTGCAGCCACCTATAGTAAAATCCCCGTAGCCCACGTCGAAGCAGGTTTACGCACGTTCAACAAAACTTCTCCTTGGCCAGAAGAAATTAACCGTTGTGTTGTTGATGCAATATCAAGTATTTTTTTAGCGCCTACTTCTGTAAATAAAGAGAACTTATTAAGAGAAGGAATTAACTCAGATTATATATATGTCACTGGTCAAACACAAATTGACTCGGCTATGGTAATGTATGAGCCAGATCATTGTTTTCAAGAAACACAACTCAACAATATTGATTATTCAAAAAGAATAGTACTTGTAACGGCACATCGTCGTGAGAATTATGGGGAACCTATGAAGCAGATGTTTAGAGCAATGCGTCGCATAGTTAATGATCATCCAGATATTACTATGATTTATCCTGTTCATTTAAGCCCAATAGTGCAAGAAACAGCTAAATCTATACTGGCCAATCATGAGAGGATAATATTATTAGACCCAATAGATTATCGTGATATGATTAACTTAATGTCAAGAGTTTATCTAGTAATGAGTGATTCTGGTGGACTTCAAGAGGAGTGTCCTGTTTTTCATAAGCCATTAGTGTTAATGCGAGATACAACAGAAAGACCTGAGGGTGTAAAGGCAGGAGTTACTATATTATGTGGAACGGAAGAGGAAGCTATATATGAAGCTACACATAATTTACTAATAGACGATAACGAATATGCTAGATGTGCAAATTCAAAGAATCCATTTGGGGATGGCGTGGCTTCAGAACGTATAGTTTATGCACTTGCACATTATTTTGGGTTTGTACAGGATAAGCCAATAGAGTTTTTACCTTAACTTTATTCTGTGTATAAAAAACGACAAGTTTTTAATTGCTTGTCGTTTTTCTTATAACTAATTTTAAATTCTTAATGTACATTTTTATATAATCTCTTACCTTATAAAGTTCTACTGCTGTAAGCAATGTTGGTATATTTAATTTAGATAAAGAATTTATAATTTCTGTTCCTTCTTGTGCGGCATCTTTAGCATATACGTAACCTTGGTTTAGTAATATACAGCCCATTACACATCCTATTATGGCTGGAGATGTGTTTAATCGAATATCTTTAAGTTTTGCTTCGAAGATAGCAGTATTCATGCTATTTACAAAGATTTTTCTAGGGTGACTCAAATTTACTATTTTAAATATAATAACTACCCCCTAAAACTATCTATATTAATCATAGTATATGGAATTCAGGGTTAAGTGATATAGATATATTAAAAAATAAGTTAAAGTAATTTATTGACAATGGCAAAGACACACAATATAATGTATTAAATGGGAAAAAGAGCAAGTGAGTCTTTGTTTTTATAATAATTTAGGTGGCAACACGGAAGATAAACTTTTCACTCTATAGCGTTAGAAGGAAGTTTTTTTTATTTGTATGAGCGTACAAAGTAAAAACTTAGGAAATAAAGGGGGATTTTATAATGAGTGACGTAGTTAAAGGATATTACGATGAGAATGCACAATATGAATGGGAGAGATTAAATAATCCATATACAAAAGTGGAGTTTCTAAGTACACTTTATCTTATAGATAAGTATTTTCCTAAAGAGGGTAAGCTTTGTGATATAGGGTGTGGACCAGGAAGGTATTCTATTGAAATGCTTAAAAAAGGTTATGATGTAACTTTATTTGAGTTATCAAGTGAAGAACTTAAAATTGCTAAGGAAAATATAAAGTTAGAAGGGTTAGAGGCAGAAGAATTTATTTGCGATACAGCATTAAATATTAACAGACTAGAAGATAAGAAGTTTAATGGAATGCTCATAATGGGACCAATGTATCATCTATATAAAAAAGAAGATAGAATAAAAGTTTTGAAGGAAGCTAAAAAGAAATTAACTGATGAGGGAGTAGCTGTAATATCTTACATTAATTCAATAGGGGTTTTAAAAGCGGGGCTTACGGAATTCTATGAGACTTTTGAGGAAATCGAAAATGTATATAACTATCTAGGAGAACAAGTATTTGATGAAACTAAAAGCTTTACAGAGGTATATTTTACAACCCCAGAAGCTGCGTTAAGAGAGGTAGAGGAAGCAGGGTTTAAGATTATAAGCTATGGTGGAGCTGAAAGCTTCTTAAGTGGCTTACATCTTCCACTTAAAAAGGTTTATGAAGAAAATAGGTCCGTGTATGATAACTTTGTGAAGGTAGCTGTAGAGAAATGTGAGCTTCCACAATACAGAGATGCTACGGAACATTTAAATATTGTGGTTAGTATTTAAGGAAAGCACAGATAAACTCTTGATTATCAAGGGTTTATTTTTAGGTTCAAACTTATATAATATCTAGGTTGTACTAAGGGTATAATATATCCGTAATAATATATTCAATATATTGACAAATATGTAAAATTCAGTTATAATATTCATATAGTGCTTGTTTAATTTTAGGAAAAGCAAAGCGAATACCTACTAATAATTGTTATGCGGCCCAGAACAAAAGGATATGAAAACAAGGGGGTATATATTATGCCAGATAAGGGAAAGAGCAAAAGTGCTTCAACTAAAAATAATGGTAAGAAAACTGATAAAAAGAATGAAAAAAACAAAGGACCTAAAAAGTAAAAGAAGAACCTGAGCTCAACGAGTTCAGGTTTTTTAAATTTGGTAAATGTTATGAAAGTGAGGACGTAGTAATGCAAAAACATCGAACAAATGGTATAATTTATAAACAAAGCTAAATAAATATATAAATACTTATGGGGGGATAAATTCATGACAACTAGCATGATAAAAATTATTGCGTGTTTACTAATGTTGATTGATCACATTGGAGCGGCGTTTTTTCCAGAAACTATGTTTCTAAGAATGATAGGGAGATTGTCATTTCCTGTATTTGCCTATCTAATCGCTATAGGATATTCTAAAACAAGTTCCTTTTCTAAATATCTGTATAGATTGTTAATATTTGCAGTTGTATCTCAAATACCATTTTCATTAGCCTTTAGTAATGAAGTTAGTATAAGCGGGTTCTTTGAGTTTTTGCGGTTCTCTGTAGGGGGATCCAGTCCACATTTGAACATTTTCTTTACCTTAGCACTGGGATTATTAGCAACGCGAATATGGCATAAAGAAGAGTCCGCAATAGTGAAAATAATAATTATATTGGCCTTAGGTATGACAGCTGAAGCCTTACATGCAGATTATGGTATGTATGGAGTTGCTATGGTGTTGGCATTTTATATTTTCAGAGATAGTAAAATTAAAACGGTTATATCCCAAACTGGTGTGTATATATTATTTAGCTTCTCGGAAGTTTTATTCTATATGAACAAATATCAAGTTACATCAATAGACTTATATTGGTTTAATCAAGCGCTATCTCTTCTGGCATTAATTCTTATATTTATGTATAATGGCAAGAAGGGAAAAGACTTAAAATACTTTTTTTACGCTTTTTATCCAGTTCATTTATTAGTAATAGGAGTAATAAAAAGATTAATCTAAACCAATATTACAAATTATAAAGCCACAAGACTATAAGAGTGAAAGTGCAAATGGATGGTCCTCATAAAGATGAAGACTATCTTTTTTGTATTAAGGTACCCTAGATGATATTTTAGTTAAATGCCCATAGTACATAAATCTATTATGTTTTATGATGACGTAATGATTGAAATTATAACTAAATTACATTAAGATTTAGATATAAGAAAAAAGGAGATATAAAGATATGCAGTGGAAAATAAAAGAATTTGATAAATTAAATGTAGAAGAAGTATATGAAATATTAAAACTGAGAAGTGAAGTATTTGTTGTAGAACAGCAATGTATTTATGAAGATTGTGATGATAAAGATAAAAGATCATACCATTTATTTGCAGAAGATAATGGGAAAATTGTTGCATACTTAAGAATTTTAGAAAAGGGTATTTCCTATGATGAGATATCTATAGGGAGGGTCTTAACTAAAAAGCATTATCGTGGAAGAGGTTTAGCAAAACAAATGATGCTAAAAGCAATAGAATTTATTGAAAGCAGTTTGAATGAAAAAACAATTAGAATTTCCGCACAAGAGTATCTATTAAATTTTTATTCAAGTCTTAGGTTTGTT
>CALJTN010000400.1 GCA_937976175.1 uncultured Clostridiaceae bacterium
CCAATCACAAATGGGGGGGAAGGGAAAGCGTAACTAGTTATGAGTGGAATATGGATTTAAGTCAACATAGATAGTAAACAAATTGTTATTCAATAGAGTAATTTGCTGTTGTATTTTAAGTAAAATTAGCATCAATTATAACAATATTATTCGGAGGTGAATTGTATGCCAAATATAAAGCCAGTGTCAGCTTTAAGAAATTATAATGAGGTTTTAAAGGATTGTCAAAATGGGGAACCTGTTTTAATAACTCTCCAAAACTCAAAAGGATACTTGTGCTTTAAACCCACAAGTATCCTTTCCTCTTCATTCGCATATTACTCAAAAAATTAAATCCTTATTTTAAAAGGAATTAAACAACTAAAAAACCACTTCAATGAGAAATTAAGGTTATTTACTCCAATAAATCCAGTGTTTTAAGCTTACAGAGAAGATTAATATATTGTATAATTAGTACTGTGATTAATAAAATGAAACTAATATAAGCTATTTAACTAGCCAGCATTTAAAAAGATATCATAAGAATATGGCGGAATTAAAGAAAAAACACGCTTGGAAAACTGAAGGATCAGGAGCAACATTCATGGGAGCCCATAATCCTATGGCACATTATAGCTCAGAAAATGTAAATAGCGGTGGATATAACATATTAACTGAAGGAGAATCCATTGATGATAATCCATGTTGTTCAAAAGTAGATAAAAATGTAATCTACTATGATTCAGCTGGGATTGCGTTAAATACCTCAGGGGAATTTGGGGGTATTGGAACTAAGTCTATTTTAAAACTGGATGTAAGTTCAGGTGAACTTGAAGAAATTATATCAATCAAGAAATATGATTGTTTTAAGCCCGTTGAAGATATAGAAGGGAATTTATACTTTATAAAATTTATATCAATATATTCAGTTTGGAATAGCTTATTATGATGAATCTTCATTGAATCAAATATTTATAACCAGTTTCAGATATTTACAAGTGTGGAATACATATAATAAAGAATTAGTTGAATATTACCGAAAAATGATAACTACAGAGCTATAGCATGGCTGAAAAAGCGAACAGTACATTTATTAAATTTCTAATCACGAATGTAAAGAAAGGAAGGGTACTAGATATGAATTATAGAGTAAATCCTAAAAACAATGACAAACTTTCTATTCTTGGGTTTGGATGTATGCGATTCCCAAAGGATGAAAAAGAGGCAGAAAGTCAGATTATCCATGCTATAGAGATGGGTGTTAATTATTTTGACACTGCATATATTTATCCCAACAGTGAAGCTATACTAGGGAGGGTGCTTGCCAAGGGTTATCGTGATCGTGTTAAAATTGCTACAAAAATGCCCCCATATTTAATAAAAAAATATGAGGATTTTGATAAGATTTTTAGTGTGGAATTAAAGAGATTGCAAACAGACCATATTGATTACTATTTCATCCATATGCTAACGGATGTTAGTATATGGAATAGACTTGTAAATATAGGTATTCTGAAATGGATAGAGGAAAAGAAACAAAGGAGTCAGATTATTAATATCGGATTTTCATACCATGGCGGCAGGGATGAATTTATAAAACTTGTGGATGTGTATGACTGGGAATTTTGTATGATTCAGTACAATTTTCTTGACGAAAACAATCAAGCAGGAAAAAGTGGACTCCAGTATGCCTCGGCGAAAGGGTTACCAGTTATGGTCATGGAGCCTTTAAGAGGTGGAAAGCTAGTGACAAACCTACCAAAAGAAGTTTATAATGTATGGGAAAAAGCATATGTAAAACGTTCACCTGCGGAATGGGCATTTCGTTGGATATGGAATCACCCAGAAGTCACAGTTGTATTATCAGGAATGAACTCCCAAGAGATGGTAGATGAAAATATAAAAGTGGCATCACAATCTGAGGCAAATTCTTTAACTAAAGATGATTTTGAATTATTTACAAGAGTTCGCAATATATTAAGTGAGAAAATAAAAGTTCCATGCACTGCATGTAACTACTGTATGCCCTGTCCAATGGGTGTAGATATACCTACTTGCTTTTCTTGTTATAATGATAGAGAGATAGAAGGTAAAATTTTGGCTATTGGTAAGTATATTATGCAGACCAGTTTGAAAACTAAGGCTCACAATGCTTCCCTTTGCTCAAAATGTGGCAAATGTGAAATACATTGTCCACAAAAGATAGCAATTAGAGATGAACTAGCCAAAGTTTCAAAAACTATGGAAGGGTTTTACTATAGACCAGCAAGGTTTTTAATAAAGAGGTTTATGAAATTATAAAACTATACAGTGAAATGTTAGATAAGTGCTTATTTTTACAAGGATATGACCTCTTAATGGGCTGTTTTGAGGTATAATAGAACTATAAGAGAACAAACAATACCTTGCCATATTAATTGCTGTATTAATTTATAGGTTAGAAGTTAGTTTTTTTAAATGTATAAAAGAGGTGCAATTATGGAAACTGAGGTAGTAAAGTCAACAATAAAAAAACATAACAAAATTGTTTTAGGTATTGTAATTTCTATTTGTACTTTACTTATTATATACTTTGGGATGGCAATATATTTTATGAATCATTTTTATTTTGGTTCTGAAATAAATGGCATTAGTGTTTCAGGTAAAAGCGTAGAAGAGGTAAGGAAGCGAATGGCATCAGAGATTGAAAAATATCAATTAAACATAAAAGGACGAGGCGGCATAAATGAACAAATTACAGGGGGAGAAATTGGGTTAAAGTATAATACCAATCTTGAATTTAAGGAACTTAAAGATAAACAGAATCCTTATAAATGGATTTATGCAGTGTTTAATAAAAAAGATTCTAAAATGATAGTAGAAATTGAATATGATAAAGGTTTATTAAAAGAACAAGTGGACAAGCTTTCTTTTTTTGATAATAGCAAGGTAATTGAACCTAAAAATGCTAGCTATAAGTATAAAGATAATGCTTATGTCATCGTGGATGAAGTCATTGGAAACAAGGGCAGTAAAGATATTTTATATAATTATGCCATGGATGCAGTGAATAAGGAAGAAACAACAATAGATTTAGAGTCAATTAACTATTATGTTAAGCCTCAATATACTTCCACATCTCCAAAGGTGATTGCCACAAGGGACTTACTTAACCAATATGTATCTTCAAAGATTACCTATACTTTTGGGGAACATAAAGAAATTTTAGATGGTTCTATCATAAATAAGTGGTTTAAAGTTGATGATAATAGTGAAGTCACATTTAATGAAAAACAAGTTGAAATCTATATGGACGGACTTGCTAGAGAATATAATACAGTTGCTAAGGAGAGAAATTTTGTTACATCATCAGGAAAAGTAATTAGTATTGGTGGTGGTAGTTATGGCTGGTCCATTAATAAGGCTAAAGAAATCAAATATATAATTTCCATGATAATGGAAGGGAAATCTATAGCAAAAGAACCAGCATATTATCAAACTGCAGCATCTCATGGCAAGGATGATATTGGAAATACCTATGTAGAAATAGATCTTGTAGGGCAGCATATGTGGTTTTATAAAAATGGAGTGTTAATAACGCAGGGGGATGTTGTCACAGGTACTTATGGATCTGATAAGACTAGAACACCGGTGGGTATTTATAAGATCGATTATAAAGATACAAATGCAACTCTTACAGGTGAGGACTATGCCGCTCTTGTGGATTTTTGGCTACCTTTTAATAGAGGAATAGGAATTCATGATGCACGCTGGCGAGATAAGTTTGGGGGAGAGATTTATAAGACAGATGGATCCCATGGTTGCATAAATACACCCTACGATGTAGCAAAAATAATATTTGATAATATAGAGGCAGGTACTCCAGTTGTTTGTTATTAGCAAATTAACTTTTTGTTTGTTCTAAATAAATAGAATAAACAGGAGGTTTTTACTTTCTAATCATAAATAGAAACTTAGTGGTAGTTCCTTAAAAAATTTATGATTAATACCCTTTTTATGTTGACAAACCCATATAAAGGGTATAAAATTTAATTGTGGATGCACAATGGCGTGCAATTGTTAAGGAAAGCAATGAGGCTTCTTAAAAATGTAATTATATTTTTAAGAGGCCCATATTTTTTGTAAAAATTTAAGGAATTTGTGGTGATAATATGGAAGAAAAACAAAGAGTAATCCAAGAATACGTTCCTGGAAAGCAAGTTACCTTAGCTCATTTAATTGCAAATCCGAACAAAGATCTATATAAAAAACTTGGACTTACATCAGAACATAAGGATGCCATAGGAATACTTACAATAACCCCTAGTGAGGCTTCTATTATAGCTGCAGATGTGGCAACAAAGGCAGCAGAGATATCTATTGGTTTCGTAGATAGATTTAGCGGTTCAGTGGTTATAACTGGAGATGTAGGCAGTGTAGAGTCGGCACTAACGGAAGTTATAAAGGTTCTTACTAGCGTACTTAATTTTTCTGAATGTAAGATCACTAGATCTTAGAGGAGTAATATGAAAACCTTAATGTTAATTGGAAAAACAGGCTGTGGTAAAACTACACTGACTCAAGCAATAAATGAAGAAGACATACATTATAAAAAAACTCAGACAGTTGAAATTATTGATGGAATTATAGATACTCCTGGTGAATATATTGAAAATAGGTTTTATTATAAAGCGCTTATAGTTACTTCTGTAGATAGTGATGTAATTGCAATGGTTCAGGATTGTACGCAGGAAGATAGTATTTTTCCACCAAGCTTTGCTAGTATCTTTGCAAAGTCAGTTATTGGAATTATTACAAAAACTGATTTGTGCTGTGATGAAAATAAGCTAAAAATAGCAGAAGAGATTCTTATAAGTGCAGGAGTAGAACGGATTTTCAAAGTAAGTGCTTTGGACAAACTTGGTACAGAAGATTTAAAGAATTATCTTATAAATTAAGCTTTTTAATAATCTATTTTTATTTTATGGGGTGAAGGTATGAATAAAAGAATAGTAATAGCCGATGATGAGCCTATTACAAGAATGGATTTAAGAGAAATACTAGAAGCGGACGGATACGATGTTGTAGGAGAAGCTTCAGATGGATTTGATGCAGTAGAACTTTGCAGAAAACATTCACCAGATTTAGTGCTTATGGATATAAAGATGCCTCTTCTTGATGGTTTAAATGCAGCTAAAATAATTCAAAATGAAAATTTAGCTAGTGGGGTAGTATTACTTACCGCTTATAGTGGTAAAGAGTTTGTAGAAAAAGCTACCAAAGTAGGGGCTATAGGATACATAGTTAAGCCTATAGATGAAAAATCACTTATTCCCAGCCTAGAGGTAGCTATATCCAAAAGTGCAGAAATAAAAAAAATGAAAATAGATATTCAAAAAGCTTGCAATAAGCTAGAAGAAAGAAAAATTATTGAAAAAGCTAAAGGCTTATTAATGAAAAATGATGAAATTACTGAACAAGAGGCTTATGACCAAATTAGAACACTTAGTATGAATAAAAGATGTTCAATGGGGGATATAGCTGAAGCTATAATAATGAGTTATGAATAGTGAAAACATATACGAATTATGCAAAACGTACACTAATTTGGATGAAGACGACATTTTTAAGATAGAGCAGATGTCATTTTGTATTAAATCTTTAGCCGATATCGTAAATGCAGATGTGTTTATAGACTGTCCAACTAGAGATGCTGATGAAGCCATAGTAGTAGCTGAGGCAAAGCCTGTTAATCGGCCTTCTATGTATCAAAATAGTGTAGTAGGTCAGCTAGCCTTAAGAGATAATGAACCTGCTGTGCTTAGAACACTGGACCTTGGCATAGCAACCAAGGACTTAAAGGCTGTAACTCAAGAACATATAAACGTACGACAGACCGTATCACCCATAGAAAACAAGGGTAAGATTATAGGGGTTCTAATAGTGGAGAAGGATATAACGGAAAAAATGAATCAAACTAAACATATGGAAATGCTGGCAAAAGGCTATGAGGAGCTAGCTAATACCTTAGTATCTTTAACAGAAAATGAGAGCATAACTGATCATTTAGACGAAGCTGTTATTATCTTTGATGAAGAAGGGGTAGTTAGGTTTAAAAATCCTATTGCAGATTTATTATATAAAAAGCTTGGTTACAAGGACAACTTAATAGGCATGGATTACAATAATTTAGCTTTAGACGATACTACTTTTACTGATGTAATGAGTTCTCCTAAGTCTAATGAAAGTGAAGTGCATTTAGGAAAGTTGTTCTTTAAAGTTAAGAGAGTAATATTAACTGATAAAAATCTAAAACTGGTTACTATGATTAGGGACATAACAACTATGAAGGAAAAAGAGAAAGAATTAATTTTAAAATCTGTAGCAATTAAAGAAATTCACCATCGAGTGAAAAATAATTTGCAGACTATAGCAAGTCTGCTTAGACTTCAAGCAAGAAGAAGTGATAATCAACAGACTAAAGATGCATTAAATGAAAGTATGAACAGAATTTTAAGTATAGCAGCTACCCATGAGATATTATCTCAAGAGGGCTTAGATGAAGTAAGTATACAAGAAGTTATTACTAATATTAAAAATAATGCTATGAGGTATTTTAATGTAGCTAATAAAAATATTGAGGTAAATGTAATTGGAGATAATTTTAAAGTAAGCTCTGATAAGGCAACTTCAATAGCTCTTGTAGTAAATGAATTACTTCAAAATTCTATGCAATATGCTTTTATAGATAAACCTTCTGGGAATATAGATCTTATTATTAAAAAAAGCAAAATTTATTCTACCATTACAGTAGTTGACAATGGTATGGGTTTTGATACTAATAATGTTAGAAAAAGCAGTTTAGGACTTAGTATAGTAAATAGTATAGTTAAGGATAAACTAAATGGAAATATTAACATAGTTTCAGACTCGGAAGGAACTAAGGTACTATTTGATTTTAAGAATTAGGGAAGTGTCGAATATATAGTTATTTATAGGAACTTTGAGTATTAAGGATTATATAAACAATTAGATATTTTTAAATTAATATAGATAATGGGAACACAATGTGGTGCTCCTCAGGTAAGCAATGAGGCTTAAGGTTATTTTTAGAAAATAGCTTTAAGTCTTTTTTTGTATCCAAAAGTACGTGTCTAAAATCCATAAAATGTAGTAAATATTTGAAAAGAGGAATTAATATGAGAGAAGAAATTCTAAGTGTTGGTATAGATATTGGTACTTCCACAACACAGCTTGTATTTAGCAAAATAATTATAGAAAATTTAGCTTCAAGTTTCGCTATACCAAGAATATCCATTGTAGACAAGGAAATTATATATAGAAGTGAAATAAACTTTACACCACTTAAATCTCAAAGGGAGATAGATGGTGAACAGGTTCGCGAAATAGTAGAAAGAGAGTATGGAAAAGCGGGAGTAGCTCCCTCAGAGGTTAAAACTGGGGCGGTTATAATAACTGGAGAGACTGCTAGAAAAGAAAATGCTAATGAGGTTTTGCAAAAATTAAGTGGACTTGCAGGAGATTTTGTTGTAGCTACTGCAGGACCAGATCTAGAATCAATAATCTCCGCAAAAGGTGCAGGAACAGATAAGATTTCAGAGGAGGAAGAGTGCATTGTAGTTAATCTAGATATTGGTGGAGGCACTACTAACATAGCAGTTTTTAAAGAGGGCGTGCTTGTAGATACAGGATGTTTAGATATAGGTGGGAGACTTATTAAAATTGATAAGTCCTCTGGTAAGGTACTATATATTGCTGAGAAGATAAAGGAACTGGCAAGGCTTAAGCATATTTCCATAGAAGAAGGGAAGAAGCCAACCTTCGCAGCTTTGAATATTGTTGTGGATGAAATGGTTAAACTTTTAGAGGAAAGTGTGAACATAAGGGAAAAGAGTAGCTTCTATAAAAGAATACTTACAAATAAGGGAATTAGGCAGGATATAGCTATCGATTGTATTACCTTCTCTGGAGGCGTGGCTGATTACGTTTACAATAAGGATACAGAGGAAATGTTTAAGTATGGAGATATAGGTATATTACTTGGACATGCTGTTAGTAAATCGAATTTATGTACTAAGCTTGTGGTTAAAAAGTCCATAGAAACCATAAGGGCTACAGTGGTGGGGGCAGGTTCTCATACCACAGATATCAGTGGCAGTACAATAACCTATACAGAGGATAAGTTTCCTATGAAAAACCTGCCAATACTAAAACTTTCAGAGGAAGATGAAAATTCAGGCTATGAAAACATGATTAAGGTTATAAAGGAAAAACTTAAGTGGTTTACACTAGAAAATGAACTCCAACCTGTGGCTATAGCTATAAAGGGAAAATTAAATCCTAGTTTCCTCGAAATACAAAAACTAGGGGAAACCTTGCTTGAAGGTATGGAAGACATTTTAAAAGAAGATTTTCCCACTATTTTAGTAGTGGAAAATGATATAGCTAAAGTACTTGGACAAACTTTGTATAAACAGCTTAATTTCAAAAAGGAAGTTGTTTGTATTGACACTATAAAGGTTGAAAATGGTGATTACATAGACATAGGTAAACCTCTAGCCAATGGTAGGGTTGTGCCTGTAATCATTAAAACACTAATATTTAATTCATAATGAATAGAAGGGGTGAACTATCTTGAAATTAAAAACAAAGTTATTTGGAAAAGTGTATGATTTTAAATCAATAATGGAAGTTATGGCAAAGGCAAATGAAGAAAAGTCAGGAGATAAGCTGGCAGGGATTGCAGCAGAATCTTCAGAGGAAAGGGTAGCGGCAAAGGTAGTTTTAAGTAACCTAAGCCTAGAGGATTTAAGAAATTGTCCAGCAATACCTTATGAAATAGATGAGGTAACAAGAATAATTCAAGATGATGTTAATGAAAAAATATATGCTGAAATTAAAAACTTAACAGTATCTGAATTCAGAGAATGGATATTAGATGAAAATACTACTGGAGAAGATATCAAAAGAGCAAGCCGTGGTATTACTAGTGAAATAGTAGCTGCTGTAACTAAGCTAATGTCAAATTTAGATTTAATTTATGCAGCTAAGAAAATAAGAGTTACAGCCCATTGCAATACCACAATAGGCCTTGAGGGGACCTTATCTGCAAGACTTCAACCTAATCATACCACAGATAATGTACAGGGAATTACAGCATCTCTTATGGAAGGATTAACTTATGGAGTGGGTGATGCAGTTATAGGCTTAAATCCAGTGGATGATTCTGTGGAGAGCGTAATAAGAATTCTTAAAAACTTTGAAGAATTTAAAAACAAATGGCAAATACCAACTCAAAATTGTGTACTTGCTCACGTAACAACTCAAATGGAAGCTATAAGACGTGGAGCTCCTGCAGATTTGATTTTCCAAAGTATAGCAGGTTCTCAAAAGGGAAATGAAGCTTTTGGAATAACTGGAGCTATGTTAGAAGAAGCAAGACAATTAGCACTTAAAGAGGGCACGGCTTCTGGTCCTAATGTAATGTACTTTGAGACAGGACAAGGCTCTGAATTATCATCGGAAAGTCACTATGGTGTTGACCAATTAACTATGGAAGCGAGATGTTATGGATTTGCTAAAAGATATAGCCCATTCCTAGTAAATACTGTTGTTGGATTTATAGGACCTGAGTATTTATATGATAGTAAGGAAGTTATAAGAGCAGGTCTTGAAGATCACTTTATGGGTAAATTAACTGGAATACCAATGGGTGTTGATGCTTGCTACACAAACCATATGAAAGCAGATCAAAATGATATAGAAAATTTATCTGTACTTCTTACAACAGCAGGCTGTAACTACTTTATGGGATTACCTCATGGCGATGACATAATGCTTAACTACCAGTCCACTGGCTACCATGAAACAGCAACATTAAGAGAGTTATTAAACTTAAAGCCAATAAAAGAATTTGAAGTTTGGATGAAAAAAATGGGCTTCACAGAAAATGGAAAATTGACTAGTAAATCAGGAGATGCATCAGTATTTCTTAAATAGTGAGAGGGGGGAAAATAATGGTATCAGAAAATGATTTAAAGCAATTGATTGAACAGGTATTACTTGAAATGACAGCTAAAACTGCTAAGGCAACAGCTAAGAGTGAAAATACTAGTAACTTAGATATTGAAGATGGATTTATTGATGATATTACTGCTGTGGACATTACAAAACAACTTTTAGTTCCAAATCCAGCAGATGCTAAGGGCTATTTAAAAATGAAGGAATCTACTTCAGCTAGATTAGGTATTTGGAGAGCAGGGCCTAGATATAAAACGGAAACAGCTTTAAGAGTTAGAGCAGACCATGCAGCAGCTCAGGATTCAGTTTTCTCAGATGTTTCAGAGGAGTTTTTAAAGGAAATGAATTTATTTTCTGTGAAAACACAGTGCACCGATAAGGATGAGTATATAACAAGACCAGACCTTGGAAGAAAGATAAGTGAAGAGGGTATTAAAGTTATAAAAGATAACTGCAAAATGAGACCACAGGTACAAATATATGTATCAGATGGTTTAAGTTCAGCAGCTATAGAAGCTAATGTCCGT